>VBOZ01000010.1:3311-93424 GCA_005893305.1 Candidatus Eisenbacteria bacterium
AAGCCGTCGAAGATCTCGATATAGATCTCGTGGTCCCCGTTGCTCGGGGCGCTCGTCGCGTTCGTGATGTTGATGTACCCGGCGGACGTGGCGTTCCCCAAGCTCTCGGTTCCGGTCGCGACGGGACCGATCACGGTGCCCAGCGGCGTCGTGATCGTGAGCGAGATCTGGTCCGCTCCCTCGTACCATCCCGAGAAGAGGAGGTAGTCGTTTCCGGCTCCGGCGTTTCTCGTGTAGTTGGGAACGATCAGCGTCATATTCTGCGGCGATCCGCCGAGCGTGAGCTGACCGTGGAGGTTGTCCTCCTGCGCGTTCCCGGCGGACGCGACGACGATCTTCCCGGGGCCGGTGAGCGCGCTGACCATCGTGTCGAAGGCGTTCGTGCCGTCGTGGGGCCCGTCCTGCGAGCCCAGGCTGAGATTCACGGCGGCCCTCTTCCCGAGCGCCGCGGCGCGCTGAAAGATGAAGTTCACGCCGTCGACGATCCCCACGTCGCTCAGGTCCGTCTTGACCATGATGAGGTCGGCCTTGGGCGCGACGCCGACGTATGTGAACGCGGGGACGCCGTTCCCGGTGCCGCTTCCGTCTCCCCCGGCGATCCCGAGCACGTGGGTGCCGTGGCCGTTCGTGTCCAGCTCGGTCGCTTGGCCCGCGTTGATCTGCGCCTGCGTCCAGTAGGCGCCGTACGTGAATCCAGGCGGCGCCGTGCCCGCGACCGTCTGATCCCATACCGCGACCAACCGGGTCGTGCCGTCTGGATTCTTGAAATCGGGATGGGCCAGGTCGATCCCGGTATCCACGTCCCCGACCAGAACGCCCTGTCCGGTTTGTCCGGTGAAATCAGGCGGCGGTACGGTGCGAACCGACGGAAGACCCAGGTCCACCGCGCTCTGGTCGAGGTAGAGCTTGCACCTCTCGGAGACCTTGAGGCGCCTGATGCCGGGCGTGGCCACGAGCAGATCGACCTTCCCGAGCGGACAACGCGCCGTCAGGAATCCTCCCGCTACCGTGTTCACCTCGATGCCCTTCGCGCGGAGCACTTCAGGCGCGACATCGCCCTGGATGAAGAGATCGACCATCTGCGCGCCGTTGGCGGCGGCGGACAGGAACCGCTGATTGATCTTGAGCGTCGGGTCGATCGGCGCGCGCAGCGCGAGGGGAATCGAGCGGGGCGCCGGTGCGACGGTGATCGCGCCGGCCGGGGCCACGAAGAGGCCAAGCGTGAGTAGGCAGATCACGCCTAGCGAATGTCGGCTGGGGGGCGGAAAGGGCCGCGGCGAGTGCATGGGCTCCTCGAATTCGTGGGGACTCTCACAGCGGTGGCGACCGCGCTACATCCTCTATTTTACCACTTTCAGGCCCGCGTTGGAATCAGCGTTTCCCGCGCAACTTGTTGATCGCTTTGAGAGTAGGGGCGCGGACGGGAAGCTCCCTGATCTCACTTGGCGCGGCCCACCGGCCGGGCGGCGCCAGGTCGCGGCCGCCTGCCGATTTGTTCTCCCAGACCTCGAAGGAGATGTCCGCGGAGAACGTGCGGTGCCGAAATTGGGCTACCGGTCCGCGCAGGTCGCCCCGCTGCCCGTGCCGCCGTGCGAGGGAGCGCGCCGCACGCGCGCCATCGGCCCCGGCCGCCGCCATCGGGAGCGTCCAGACGGTACCCTTTTCGGCAGGGTCGGGGATCAGAAGGAGTCGGCCGTTCCTCCGCGCGAGCAGGATCACGCGGCGCTCCTGCTTGGGCGACGCGACCGGCGCGGCTTCCGGATAGCGATCCGCGTGGCCGCTTCGGCGCGCGATGCAAGGAGTGCGCGCGGGACATCGCTCGCAGAGCGGCTCTCGCGGAAGGCAGACCGTCGCGCCCAGCTCCATCAAGGCCTGGGTCCAGTCGCCGGGGCGCGGCCCCACCGCGAGGGTCTCCGCGATCGCATTCACCCGGCGGCGGAGAGCGGTCGAGTCGCGCCGCCCTCGGAGTCCATGAATTCGCGCGAGTACCCGGATGACGTTCCCGTCCACTGCTGCGGCCGGCCGGCCGAACGCGACGCTCGAGATCGCGGCCGCCGTGTATTCGCCCACCCCGGGGAGACGGCGCAGCGCGGCCGGGTCTTCGGGGAGCTGTGCCGCGTGCTCCCGGACAAGCACCGAAGCGGCGTCGCGGAGGTTCCGTGCTCGCCCGTAGTAGCCTAGCCCCGACCACCGGGCGAGGACGTCCGCCTCACTCGCCTTCGCAAGGGAGCGGACGTTCGGGAATCGCTCGAGAAACCGGCGATAGTAGGGGATCACCGTCTCGACGCGCGTCTGCTGGAGCATGATCTCGCTGACCCAGATGGCGTAGGGGTCCTGGGTGCTCCGCCAGGGGAGATCCCGGCGATGCTTCAGATACCACCGGAGAATCGCCGCGCGGAGGGTATGGGGGGCCGTCTCCCGCAAAGCGCGCCTCACGCGTGGCCTCCCCACGCGAGCTCCGCCGCGCGGTGCCCGCTCCAGACGGCCCCCTCGATCGTCGGCGGGAGCCCCGTGTCGGTCCAGTCGCCCGCGAGGAAGAGGCCCTCGATCGCGGTCCTGGTCTTGGGACGCAGCCTCTGCGCTTCCGGGGTCGCGCGCATCGTGGCGCGGCGCTCCTTGTAGACGCTCGAGTCTAGAAGCCGCGCGGCCCGCGCCGCGCTGAACGCTTCCCGCAGCTCGCTGTCGGCCTCGGCCGCGATCGTCGCGACGTCCCGATCGACGTCCGCGAAGGCCGCGCTCCGGACGGTCCCCACCAGGAAGCGCCCGGCGCCGGACGAGCCGCGATCGAACGCCCACTGCGTCTTCGTTCCGAGCATCCCGACGAAGCGCGAGGGAAGAATCGGCCGGTCGTACACCTGGAGCGTCGAGACGATCGGCGACCACGGGAGCGTGACGACCGCGGCCGTTGTCCCGAGGTACTCCGGGCGGAGGACCCACCCGGCCCGCTCGTGCGGAATCGCGAGGACGATGCTTCCAGCTTCGACCCGCTCGCCGCCCAAGAGCGATAGGCCGAGCGCCCGCCCGCCCTCGACGCGCACCCCGAGGACGGTCTGGCGGTAGCGGACCTGCCCGCCGCGGCTCTCGACATACTCCTCGAACCCCGCGATGAGGTCGCCCAGCGCGCGCCGCGGAAGCGCCAAGCCGCTCTTGGACGCGGGCACCGAGAGGAGGCGGTCGAGGACGCGCGCGAAGAGGAGCGCCGACGCATCCTCGGGCGCCTCATTCAATGCGGCGGTCGCGAGCGGCTTGAGCACGGCCGCCAGGTCGTCGCTCCCCGGGGCCGCTTGAAGCCAGTGCGCGACCGTCACGGCGCGTCCGTCTCCGTTCGACGCGATCAAGGCGCGCGCGCGGTCGTGAAGCGTGAGCGCGCCGACGCGCGCGATGGCGGAGAGCCGCGCGCAGGAGCCGGCAGCGGCCAGCCAGTGGAACGGGTGGGGAAGGTTGGGGCACGCGAGGTCGTATTCTCCGCGCCCGCGCTCCCAGAGGTGGAGCCGGAACGTCGGGTCGGCTTCGAGCGCGTCGCCGGTCCCGAGGCGGCTCAGGAGCCGCGCCGTCTCGTCGTAGAACGACGCGAGCACGTGCTGGCCGTTGTCGCGCACCTCGCCCGTCGCGGGGTCGACCCAGGAGTAGGCACGCCCCCCCGGGCGCTGGCGCGCTTCGAGCACCAGAACCCGCGCGCCCCGCTCCGCGAGCGCCGTCGAGGCCGCGATGCCGGCAAAGCCGGCGCCCACGACGATGACGTCGGGACGACCGCTCATCGCCCCGCGAAGACGCCGAGCGCGGTCGATGCGGCGATCCAGGCGCGCTCGAGCTTGGGCACCCGAATCTCGCTGCGAAAGACGTCGAACTTGGACGCCTCGATCCGATCGAGGAGGCGGCGATAGACACGCGCCATGATTTCGGCGGCCACAAGACGCCTCCGGTCGAGGCGCGCCACCTCGCGCTCCGCCGACGCGAAGAACGCTCGGACGCGCGAGGCTTGGAACTGCATCAGGTCGAGAAACGCCTTGCTCCGCTCGGAGCGGGCCAAAGCATCCTCGCCGTATCCGAATTGGCGCAGCTCGTCCTCGGGGAGGTAGATTCGTCCCCGCGCGTGATCGACGCCGACGTCACGTAGGATATTGGTGAGCTGCAGGGCAACGCCGAGGTCCACCGCGTATCCGCGCCCGCGCTCCTCGTAGTCGCCGAAGATTCGCAGGCAGATGAGCCCGACCACCGAGGCGACTCGATAGCAGTACCGCGAGAGCTCGCGGAACGTGCCGTAGCGCGCGTGAATGAGATCCATTTCGATCCCGGTGACCAGCTCTTCGAGGTAGATACGGGGAATGCCGAAGCGCTCGACGTGGGGAGAGAGCGCCTGCGTGGCCGGCTCCTCCGGGCGGCCGTCGTAGAGGAGGTCGACCTCCCGCCGCCACCGCTCGATCGATACGCGGGCGCACGCCGTGTCGACCGCATCGTCGACGCCGTCGTCCACCGAGCGGCTCCAGGCGTGAAGCGCTCGGATCGCGTCTCGCTCCGCGCGAGGAAGAACGGCGAACGCGACCCCGAAATTGGTGGGCCTGCCGTTCGGGGCCGCGCTAGGCATCGAACCCCAGGAGCGAGGTGAGCAGGATGCGGGCCCGCGCCGGGCCGCCGAGCGTGGGGCGGTTCCGCAGCACCCGCCAGCCGCTCCGCTCCACCTGGCGGAGCACCGCGCGGCCCCCGGCGATGGTCAGGCGCAGCTGGAGCGACAAGCCAAAGGGAACGCGCCGCACGATCGGCCGTCCCCGCTCGTAGAGCTCGTTCGTCGCCCTGCACTCGTGGACGAGGAGGCGCGTGAGAAGGCCGCGTTGGGCCGGCCGCGCGAGATCCTCGCGCGTGAGGCCGAAGCGGCGCAGATCCTCGAGCGGCAGGAAGAGCCGCCCGCGCGTCAGGTCGCCCCCGAGGTCTTGCCAGAAATTCGTGAGCTGGAGCGCCGTGCAGATGGCGTCCGACTCGCGCAGGGCGTCGGCATCCTCGATATCGTGGAGGGCCAGCACGAGCCTCCCGATCGTGTTCGCCGAGCCACGGCAGTAGGCAAGCAGGTCGTCCCACGTCGAGAAGGTCTCGTCTCGAGCGTCCTGGCGGAACGCGGAGAGGAGATCCAGGAGCGGCTCGACCGGAAGCCGGAATCGCTCCACCGAATCGGCGAGAGCGACGAAGATCGGTCCGCTCGGAGCGCCGTCGACCGCGCGATGGAGCGCGACCTCGATCTGATCGATCGCCTCGAGACGCTCGCGCGGCGGGGCCGAGGCGTCGGCGACATCGTCGGCGCGCCGCGCGAAGGCGTAAATGGCGGCAAGGGAGGATCTCCGCGCCGGCGTGAGGAACCGCGACGCGACGGGGAAATTCTCGTAGTGGCTCCGAACGATCGCTTCGCAGGCCGCGTATGCCTCGTGAAGCGGGATCGGAACTTCCTCGGTGTCGGTCTGTTCGGTGGGGGAGAGGGGTTGAGCCATCGGACTCCCAGGGGGTGATTTTGTGCCCGAAGTAGACCACGCGCCTTCGCGGTCGTCAAGGCGTGCTAAGCTTCCGCCGCCGTTGGATGTCGTTCCCTGAATGCAGATCGGGAGGAATGAAGCCATGCGACCACGCACGACTCTGCTTCTCTTCGTTGCACTCGCTTCGCTCGCCGTCGCGGGCGCTCCGCGTGAGGCCCACGCGGCCAGACGCCCGATGCCCAGCTGGGACGGCCGCGCCGTGCTGCGGCTGCACGGGGGCGCCTCATTCCCGATGGGGAATTTCGGGAGCAGCTATCAGACCGGATTTTCGGGCGGAGGGTCGATCGGATACGGCGTGAGCGAGCAGGTCCTCATCTCCTGGGGCGTCGCCTATCACCACTTCGGTCACGAGCAGCTATCGAACGTGGATGCGAACATCACCCCGTACACGATCAGCGTCGACTACAAAATTCCCGTCAGAAGCGGGATCAGACCGTGGGTGAGCGGCGGGATTGGCCTCTACCACGTGGCCCAGAGCGTCGACCTAGGGGGCGGCACCACAGCTTCCGTCAGCGAGAACAACTTTGGCCTCCACTTCGGCGCGGGCATCGGCGCCCCGGTTGGGGCGAAGACCATGATCGGGACCGGTCTCAAGTTCCACTACGTCGGCGGGGACAACTTCATCGACACGCCGTTCATCACGTATCAGGTCGGCGTCGCCGCTGTCTTGTAGGGGAGGCACGATTCGGGCGGGCCGCCCGGCCCGCCCTGAATAATTAGGAACCCGCCCCGAGTAGGTGTGTTCGGCGGAGGAGAAAGGTCCAGCTTGGGATTCACTTCCAAGGCAGGGCCCGCGTCCGCACGAGACCACCGCCTCGGGGGCATTGAAGTGGGATCGGCCAGATCCGCGTTCCTAATCTCCGCACTGCTCTGCGTTTCAAGCCAAGCCATGTCATCCGAGCTGGAGGGCATTTCGGACGAGCTACCAAACCGGGGAATCCTCGGCCACACCACGATCCGAGCTTATGGGGCTATGGTTCCCATCGGCTGGGGAAGTGATTTTGGGGGGCGTCCAGGGTGGGGTACCGGGTTCGGCCTCTCTTACGGAGTTGCTCGGGCCGCACAGATCTCAATCGGATTCGCCTACCATCGAGTCAACCCCATCAGTTCTGAAGATTGGGACGCGTTGCGCCAAGTGACAACCTCGATAGAGCTCGTCTCCCCCTCCAAGGATTTCGTGAGACCCTGGCTCGGGGTTGGCCTCGGCTACTACGACTCGGAGCTGTACTCGCCACCGATCTTCGCCCTGGATGCTTCGGAGAGAGGGCGCAGAGACGAATTTATCACGCATCAAGGCACCCTTGGATTCAACTGGGGAGCGGGTTTCGCATTCCGTCTCAGCCAAAGCGTCGGGCTCGATGCTGGCGGCCGATACAACATATCCTTCGACAATCCGGCGCGCCACAAGGTGGATCTTCTCAGTGTCCAGGCAGGACTTTCCTACGTGGTCCGATAGGGATGGCACACACGGCGGGATCGGCCGGGTCCGCGTTCGTAATCTCCGCACTACTCTGCGTTTCAAGCCCAGCCATGTCGTCCGAGGTAGAGAGTCCGACCGACGAGTCGCGTCCAAGCGGGCTCCTCGGCCACACGATCATCCGGGCCTTTGGGGCAATTATCCCGGCCGTCCAGGATCAGAGCCTCATGCACGCGGGGTGGGGCACAGGTCTTACGGTCTCATACGGCGTGGCACGAGCGGCGCAAGTGTCCCTGGGACTTGCCTACCATCAGTTCCAGGTCACGGAGTTTACCGGTGTTGACTGTGACTGCTCGGTAAGCCCGAGGCGTAATGAGATCCGCCAGACCACAATGTCGGTCGAGTTGCAGCCGCCGACGAGACGTTGGATTCGACCTCGGTTTGGCGTCGGATTTGGAGTCTACGAATTGACCGAAACTCAAGTCGTGTATACGTTCTACTCCACTGGATACAACCGCCAGCGCTACGTCTCGTCAGGCACTCAGCTCGGCATTAATTGGGGAGTGGGACTCTCGGCCCGAGTCAATCAGCGTCTTGCCGTGGAATTTGGTGGTCGTTACCACCATAGCTTTGGCCAGGCCTTCCTAACTGAAGACCAATATCTGACGGCTGCGCGGCTCCTCAGCGTGGAAACAGGTTTGTCCTACGTGATTCACTAGCTGCAGCGAAACCCGCACAACAGCACCCCCCACCGCACGCGGCGCGGCGTGCGGTCCCCCCTCAGCGCGCCCCGCCCCGCGCCCCTACTGAACCCGACGTTTTCTGTTCTGCGCGAAGTCGACGAAGAGGTAGGAGCCGAGGTCCTCTAAATCGGAGAAGTATGCGCGCCCCTTGTTGAGCTGCGTGAAGCGCTCGACGAAGCGCACGAGGTAGGGGTCCTGCGTGACCATGAACGTGGTGATCGGGATCCGCTTCCGCCGGCACGCCACCGCCTCGTCCATCGTCTTGTTCACGATGCGGGGGTCGAGGCCGAACGCGTTCTTGTAGAAGCGCCCGTTCTCGAAGATGGCCGACGGCTTGCCGTCCGTGATCATGAAGATCTGCTTGTTGACGTGTTTCTGGTGGGCCAGGATTTTCTGCGCGAGCTGGAGGCCGGCCTTCGTGTTCGTGTGGTACGGGCCGACCGAGACGTAGGGAATGTCCCGGATCTTCACCTCCCACGCGTCGTCCCCGAACAACACCACGGAGAGCGAATCCTTGGGATAGCGGGTCAAGATCAGCTCCGACAGCGCAAGGGCCGCCTGCTTGGCGGGCGTGATCCGGTCCTCTCCGTAGAGAATCATCGAATGGCTCACGTCGATCATGAGCACCGTGGCGCAGGATGATAGGTGCTCGGACTCGAACACCTCGAGGTCGTCCTCGGTGAGCCCGAGGCCCTCGTCGCCCCAAGCGCCGCGCTGCCGCCGCATGGAGTTCCGCACGCTCGACAGGAAATCGATGTCCGTGACCGGATCGCCGAAGGAGTAGGGGCGCGTCTCGGTGACCTTCTCGCCTCCCGCCCCGGTCCGCGGCACGCGGTGCTCGCCCGCCGAATCCTTCGCGAGGTCTCCGAAGATACGGTCGAGGGAGTCCTTCCGGATCATCCGCTCGCCCGCCTTGGTCATCACCGTCCGGCCGTTCACTTCCCGGATGGCGTCCTTCTCACGTAGCTGCTTCTTGAAATCCTCGATCGTGAACTTCTCGTTGAAGAAGCCGAAGCGTTCACCGAGCTCCTCCAGCGCGCGGAGGGCCTGGTCCACCTTCCCATCGGTCATCAGAAGCAGGCGGTGGTAGAGGGAGAGGAGGTGGCGCAGGAAATTGAGATTCTGCGTGAGCCTCTCGTCCCAGCGCGAATACCGAAAATCCACGACTAGTCCTCCGCTTCCTCGGGCTTCCCGAGCATGGTCGAGAACATGTCGGTATAGGCGAGGGCGGCGGTATCGGTCCGCTCCTTGGCGAGAATCGAGTTCTGGTGGAGCGCCTCCAACACGAACTCCATCGCCGTGGGCAGCTCGATCGGATCCTTGACCGGCAGATACCGCTTCGGCAGCTCCTCGAGGCCTGCCACCTGCTGGAGCCGGCCCTGGAAATCGCGGGCCGAGAGGTCGTCCGAGATCTCGACCTTCTTCCCCTGCGCGAACCAGCGGAAGATCGGGTCGTACTCCGACGGCGCGCCCTCGTTCTTCTCCTTCGCCTTGTAGGCGTCGGGGAAATACTTGGCGAAGACCTCCTTCACGGCTTTCCCCACGAGGTGCTTCGCGACCGCGACGGCGCCTTCCTGCTCGCCCTCGTACACCAGCTCCACCTTGCCGGTGATCGAAGCGATGCCGTTCTGGAGATCGCAGATGCGGACGGCCAGGCGGCGCTCGCCGCTCCGGATCGCGCGCCGCTCGGCGTTCGAGACGAGATTCTCCATGAGCGCGATCGTGAGGCGCACGCTCACCCCGCTCGACTGGTCGACGTACGATGACTTCCGCGCCTGAATCGCGACCTGCTCCACCAGCTCCCGGATGTAGGGAGGGATCAGGACCTCGATCCCGTCCGGGCGCTTCACCCATGCTTCCTGCTCGGTCACCTTCATCGCGTCTTCGACCGTGTACGGATAGTGGGTCATGATCTGCGAGGCGATGCGGTCGCGGAGCGGCGTGATGATGTTCCCGCGGTTCGTGTAGTCCTCCGGGTTCGCTGAGAAAACGATCTGAAGATCGAGCGGGAGCCGGATCGGAAATCCGCGAATCTGGATGTCCTTCTCTTCGAGAATGTTCAGAAGGCCCACCTGGATGCGCGGCTGAAGGTCCGGCAGCTCGTTGATGGCGAAGATGCCGCGGTTCGTGCGCGGAATGATCCCGTAGTGCATGACCTCGGGGTCGCTATAGGAGAGTCGCTTGTTCGCCGCCTTGATCGGGTCGATGTCGCCGATCAGGTCGGCGATCGTCACGTCGGGCGTGGCGAGCTTCTCGCGGTAGCGCTCCTCGCGTGGGATCCACCGGACGGGCAGCTCGCCGCCGCTCTCGGCCGCGCGCCGCTGGCATGCGGGGCAGATCGGATTCAGCGGGTCGTCCTGGAGCTCGCACCCCTCGACCGCCGGGATCCACTCGTCGAGAAAGCGGGGGAGCGAGCGGAGAATCCGCGTCTTGGCCTGGCCTCGAAGACCGAGAAGGATGAAATCGTGCCCGCTCATGATCGCGTTCTCGATCTGCGGCAGGGCGGTCTTGTCGTAGCCGACGATTCCGGGGAAGCGGTCCTCGCCGCGCTCGATGGCTGCGATCAGGTTCGCCCGCATCTCCTGCTTGACGGTTCGGTTCGTGTAGCCGCTATCTCTAAGTTGCTTCACGGTTTGTGGGCGGTTCATAGGGCGGGTGGATCCTCCTCCGATATGGGGTGGTTCGCTCCATCAAGCCTACTCTTAGATGCGCCCGTCCACAAGGGGACGGGCGCCGGGCGCCGCGCCCCAACCTCAAAATATTAGTTGATGTTCTCGGTAGAATGCCGAATAATATAAGGAGATGGAAGCTGCTGGCCGAATCAAAGTAGTAAATGGGCTGCCGTTGGACCCGATCGACCGGAAGATCCTCGCGTTGCTCCAAGACGACGCGAAGATCCCACAGGCGAAAATCGCGAGGTCGGTCGGGCTGACGGCGCCGTCGGTCAACGAGCGAATCCGAAAGCTCGAGCGCGCCGGGTACATCCGCGGCTACGTGGCGGTCCTCGATCCCAAGCGGCTAGGGCAGGACGTGACGGCGTTCGTCGAGGTTTTCATCGAGCAGCCAAAGTTCGAAGCCGGATTCATCGAGGCCGTGAGCCACCTGGACGAAGTGCTCGAGTGCCACCACATCACCGGGGAGTTCTCCCTGCTCCTCAAGGTGAGGGTGGCCGACATGGCGGCGTTTCGCCGCCTCCTGATCGAGAAACTGAACACGGTGCGCGGCGTGCGGCAGACGAGGACGCTGATCGTGCTGGCCACCGCCAAGGAGCACCACCGGATCAAGCTGGATGAAGCAGTCGCTGTCGACTGAAACGCGAGACACGAAAGCCACCCGAAAGGAGCACGCGGTGAATCCAACGGCCACGACCACGTCGGTCAAGGTGACGCCCGACAAGGTTCACGAGGTCCTCGGCAAGTACATGCTCGCCGACGGTTTCGAGTTCGTTCTCGATCTGGACAAGAGCGAGGGAGTCTATCTCTATGACTCCCGGCACAACCGGAAGCTCCTCGACTTCTTCTCCTTCTTCGCGACGAACCCGCTCGGGATGAACCACCCCGGGATCAAGACGCCCGAGTTCACGGCCCGAATTCTCCGCGCGGCGCTCCACAACCCTTCGAACAGCGACGTCTACACGACCGAGATGGCCGAGTTCGTCGAGACCTTCGCGCAGCACGCCATGCGCCCCCACCTGCCTCACGTCTTCTACATCGCGGGCGGGACGCTCGGCGTCGAAAACGCGCTCAAGGCTGCCTTCGACTGGAAGGTCCGCAAGAATTTCGCGCGCGGCTACCGGCAGGAGCGCGGGACGCTGGTGCTCCACTTCGAGCAGTCGTTCCATGGACGCTCGGGCTACACGCTCTCCCTCACCAACACGGCCGAGCCGAAGAAGACGTCGCTTTTCCCGAAGTTCGACTGGCCCCGGGTCCTCAACCCGAAGGTCGAGTTCCCGCTCAACGACGCGCGGCTGAAGGACGTCAAGGCGCGCGAGGCTCTCTCGATCGCGCAGATGAAGCGCGCGTTCGCCGAAAACCCGGATGACATCGCCGCGATCCTCCTCGAACCGATCCAGGGTGAGGGGGGCGACAACCACTTCCGGCCCGAGTTTTTCCAGGAATTGCGGCGGATCGCCGACGAGTTCGAGGCGATGCTGATCTTCGACGAGGTGCAGGCCGGCTTCGGGCTGACCGGGAAGTTCTGGGCGCACGAGCACTACGGCGTGAAGCCCGACATGGTCGCCTTCGGCAAGAAGTCCCAGGTCTGCGGATTCATCTGCGGGCCGCGGATCGACGACGTGGAGGAGAACGTCTTCCATGTCTCGAGCCGGCTCAACTCAACCTGGGGTGGAACGCTGGTCGACATGGTTCGCTCCCAGCGCTACCTCGAGATCATGGTCGAGGAGCGGCTGGTTGAGAACGCGGCGGCGCGCGGCGCCGAGCTCCTGACGGGACTGGAATCGCTCGCGAAGGAATACCCCGAGCACGTCTCGAACGCCCGCGGCAAGGGCCTCATGTGCGCGTTCGACCTGCGCGACGGATCGCTCCGCGACACGGTGATCCAGAACGCGTATGACGACGGCATGGTGATCATCGGCTGCGGCCCGAGCTCGATCCGGTTCCGCCCGGCCTTGATCGTGAGCAAGGAGAACATCACCGAGGGTCTCGAGAAGCTCCGGAAGAGCGTGAAGAAGTCGATCGGAAGGTAGCGAGAGGAAGGTAGCGGGGGGAATAACGATCGCGCAGGTCGATGCGGCCTGCGCGATCGAGCTTAGAAGATCACGGATAGCTGGCCGGCGTAGATATCCTTGATCTCGGCGTCCGCGGCGGGATCGGGCGGCTGGATCTTGTTCCGCTGATAGACCACCTTGGCCGTCACGCCCTTCATCATCCGGTAACCAACGCCCACTTCTAACCGATCGACATCCGCGTCCCACGACCTATCGGTGCCGGTCGAGTCCTTCACGTCGCCGAACCGCATGATGTCGTAACGTCCCGCGACGTAGAATCCGGCCGGGAGCGTGTATTTCAGCTCTCCGTAGCCGCCGCGCACCCGAAGATCGCCCACCGTCGGTGTCTGCCACCGATTCGCATATCCCTCGGCGCGCAATTCGGCGTGCCCCGCCGACCATTCGAAGTCCGCCATCCCTAGCACCTGGTTGAAGTCCGCCGCGTCCTTTCCGGGCGGGAGGGAGCTCTTCACGGCATCCTCGATCAAGTACGGGCCGTACGACCCGGAGACGCCGAATCGAATGCCGGGCGTCGGCGCCAACCCGACCCGTCCCAGAAACGATTTCCCCGGCGTGTTGTCGCGGCCCGGGCTCGGCCACGAGGGCGCGCCGTTCACGAATCCAACCGAGTACTCGACCGGCCGCGCGCTCCCGAGGAACACGGCGCCGAAATCCCACCACTGATCGTAGACGATCGGCATCCCCTGGGATCCAAACGCGTAGCTCGTCCCGTCTTCGCCATCGCCGGCGTCGGCGATGAGGGCGTCCCTGCTGGGGACCAGCTGAAACGAGCTCAAGGTCGTGTGGTACTGGTACTCCAAGGGGAACCCGATCAGCGGATTCTTGTTCGAGTTCGCGCGCGGCGCCCACGTCCCGATCGGCCATGGGATCAGGCCGGCCATGACGTGCATGTCGCGGCCGGGCGACGGATGGAAAAGGGCGTACGCCCCGAAGGGAAGAACGCCGACGTCCTCGTTGTAGAGAGCCTCGGTGAAGACGTCGAGGCGATCCGATACCGCCGACTCGACGAAGAGGCGGAGCCGGTAGGAGTCGAGGGCGTTGTCGCCCCACAGGTAGTTCACATCGGCTCCTTCACCCTTGTCGTCGAGCACCAGGTCCAGGATTCCCCGTACCCGGACATCGGATGCGGAAGCCCGGAGCGGCGTCCACGCGGCCGCCGCCACCGCAACCAAGAGCGCGAAGCCCGATCTCAGCACACGACCCCAATCGAGCCTGTTCACGCGGCTCTCCTTTCTGCGACGTCGGCCATGGGCAGACGGATGGTGAAGACGCTTCCCGATCCCTCCACGCTCCGAACCTCGATCGTTCCGCCGTGCATCTGCACGATGCCCTGGGCGATCGAGAGGCCCAGGCCCAGCCCGGCGGAGTTGAATTCGAGCGTCGTGGAAGAGTGATGGTTCTGGGAATTCCGGAGCATGAGTGGGCGGCCGAAGAGATCCTTCTGCCTCTCCTCCGGAATCCCGATTCCGGTATCCGCGACATCGATGACAAGGTTCTCCGCGTCGATGCGGCTCTTGATCTCGACCGAGCCGCCGTCCGGAGTGAACCGGATTCCGTTCGTTACGAGATTCGTGAGGGCCTCGGTGAAGCGTGCAGGGTCCACGCGGACGATCAGGTCCTCGTACGCGGACCGCGCGATGACCTGGACCTTGCGTCCCGTCGCTTCGGCCTGGGCGCGCTCCATCGAGCGTCGGATCAGGCCGGCGAGCGGCTGGGCGGTGGGCCGCAGGTCCAGCCGGTCACCCTCGATCTGCGCGAACCGGGTCGCGTTGTCCGCGATCCGGTTGAGCATGGTCACGCTCTTTCCGATCGCCTCGAGCGCCTCGCGCTGCAGCGCCGTCACCGGCCCCAGCATGTCCCCAACGAAGAGCTCGTGATAACCGCGGATGACGCTCATCGGCGTGCGGAGCTCGTGGGAGGCGACGCTGATGAACTCGGTCTTCAAGCGCGCCACCTCTTCCAGGCTCGTTACGTACGCCCGCAGGCGCTGGCGCATCTCCTGGAATCGCGATGCTAGGTAGCCGATCTCGTCCTTGTCCGCGACGTCGATCGGGAAGTCGTAATTACCGCGCTCCATCTCCTCGGCGCCGCGGACCAGCCGCCGCACCGGCGAGGTGATCCGCTCCGAGATGAGGAGCCCCGCGAGGAGGGCCATGAACGCCGCCAACGCACCCAGCTCCACGAGGCGGCTCTGCATCGAGCGAAGGAACGCCGTCTCGACGTCGAGGGATCGCTGGAGCGCGTAAAACTGAGGAGTTGTCGGATCCGATTGCGGGAGCTGGCGGATCAGGGTGACGTAGACGTGGTCGCTGCCCCGGATCTCCGAGAGCATCCCCTCGGTCGCGACCTTGGGGTCCGAAGCGCGGAGCGCCTCGAGAATCGAGTCGCGCTCCTGCGGATGCTCGAGCGTGCTCGCGGTGATCACCTTGCCGGTCAGGAACGTCACCTCGCTCCGCGTCGTTCTCTTGAGTCCCTCCGCCAGCTCGCTACCTACCTGGTCTCCGAGGAGGAGCACGCCCACGACGCGGCCGCCGGCCACGACCGGGGTCGCCGCGACCTGATAGTTGTGCTCGGAGCCCGCCAGAAGGCCGGCCCGCTGCGAGCCGGCCAGCGCCGAGGAGATGAAGGGCGCCAGAGCTTGCTCGGCCCACTCCTCGTGTCCGGTCTTGGTGATCGACCGGCCGCGGGAGTCGAAGACCTCGAAGAGATCGGTCTCGGTGATCGAATTGAAGGCGTTCGCCACGCCCGCGACCGTGGCTCGGAATTCCGGATCACGCGGCGAGCCGGGGAGCGTCAAGACGGAGAAGAACCGCGGGTCCTGCACGATGACCATGCCGTTGACGGCGAGGTGTCCCGACCGCGTCGCCAGAAGATCCTCGAAGAGCGTCGAGGCCCGCTTCAGCTCGTCCTCGATGTTCTGGTGCACTTCCGTCGAGATCGTGCGATTGACGATCCAAATCGTGGCCACGGCGAGGGCGATGAGGGGCGGCACCGTGAAGAGGAGGATCTTGGCGCGTAGCGAAATCCGCATGACTAGAGGCTCAGATCCACCGTGACGTCGCCGGTCTCCGGAATCTGGACAGTGCGGCGCACCGGCTTGAGATCGGGGTGCCACGCGATCACGGTGTACGTCCCCGGCGGGAGTGACGGCAGCGCGAACCGGCCGTCGGCGTCGGGCTGGACGAACGCGTGGTTGGGGACCACGAGGATGAACCCGGCCATGTCGGAATGGATGTCGCAGTAGACGTTCACGACCCCCGCCTTCGTGAACCTGACGCTCTTCGACTTTCCGCGTCCGTACTTGCCGAGATCGAATCGCTTCACCGGGGAGACGCTGAACACGCTATGGAAGATTGGATCGCGGTTCGGGAAGGCGACCGTGGCTCCGACCGGGACGGCGAGCACCCGGGGTCCGAACGCCTGATCTTTCTGCTCCATCGCCGGGGTGCCGCCCGCGCCGGCGAGGGTCGAGTCGACGGAGGGCGCGACCTCCTCCACGTAGACGACCGCGTCGAGGACGGAGCCACGCGCCGCGACCGGTCGCTTTGCCAACGAGGACGCGCGGCCCGGGTACGGGTTGGGCGCGCTCAGCCCGCTGTTGTCGGTCGGCGGGACGCGCACCTGGCCGCGAATGGTGCCGGCTGTGGCGCTGCCTGACGCGACTCCGAGGGCGAGCAAAATGAACCAGCAGATCGGCGCTTTCCGCATACCAAGCAATCTTCGGCCGATCGCGGGCGAAACCTAAATGCGATCAAACGCTTGCCGCAGTTTGGCGCGGCGGCGGGAAGGGGACCCCGGCTCTACGTCAAACGGATGGAAGTCGTTGGCGGGATTTGTGTTGAGGTAGTTGGAGCGCCAGAAGCGACGCGAGGGCCACGACGATCCCGCCGAGCCAAAGCGGGCTCCCCGCACCCCAACGGTCGAACGCGAGCCCGCCGAGGAAGGGGCCGGCCGATCGCGCGAGGCTCCCGAGCGACTGGTAGGTGCCCAGGATCGAGCCCTGCTCTTCCGGGCTGGAGGAGATCGACGCGAGCCCTGCCAGAGACGGCGACGCGAGCCCATTCCCCACGGAGACCGCTCCCATCGCAACGATCATGAGCCCGAACGCGGGACTTGTCCCAGCGAAGACCATCCCCATGCCCATGAGGACAAATCCCGCGAGGACGAGCGCTCGCTCGCCGAAGCGCCGCGCGAGCCACCCGACGAGGCCCGCCTGCATGAGCGCCGAAAGCGAGCCGACGAACGCAAAGAGATATCCGACGTCTCTCGGCCCGATGCGGTAGACGTGCTCGCCGAAGAGCGCGAACGTTCCCTCGAGCGCCGAGAAGCAGAGTGTCCCGATGAAAAAGAGCAGGAAGACCGGGCGAAGCCCCGGCCGCCGAAGGGTCGCGAGGGTGTCTCGGGGGGAGAGCCGCCGCGCGGCCGCCGCGGCGCGCTTGTCCGGCGTCAGGGACTCCGGGAGGAGCACGAGCGCGAAGAGGGCCGAGATCAAGGCGAGGGCCGCCGCCGCGAACGCGGGAACCGAGTAGCCGAAGCGGCTCAAAATGCCCCCGAGCGCGGGGCCGAATATGAATCCAAGCCCGAAGGCGGCGCCGATCAGCCCCATCCCCTTCGTCCGCCCGGCGGGCGTGGTGGTGTCCGCGACGTAGGCCTGCGTCGTGGGGATGACGCCGCCCGCGATCCCGGCGAAGATCCGCGACGCGAACAGGACCGGGAGCGACGTCGCCAGCCCGAAGACGACGTAGGACACCGCCGTCGCGACCAGGCTCCCGATGATGACCGGGCGCCGGCCGATCCGATCGGAGAGCCTGCCCCAGACCGGCGAGAAGAGGAACTGCATGAGGGAGTACGACGTGTTCAGGAGCCCGACCGCTACCCCGGTGGCTCCGTACGTCTCGGCGTAGTAGGGAAGAAGCGGAAGGAGGAGCCCGAACCCAACGAGATGGATGAAAACCGTGAGGAAGAGAACGACCCGGGGTCCCACGTGCGGTCAGGACGGCCTGCTCGAGAGGCGCGTCACGCGCGGATTCTAGGAACGCGCCCCGGGGCGGTCAACCGATACAATGCTGAAATGCCTCGACCGTTGCCGCGATCCTTCTACGCGCGTCCCACGCTTACCGTCGCGCGCGAGATCCTGGGCTGCGTGCTCGTCCGAAAAATCGGCGCGGGAACGGAGCTGTGCGGGCGGATCGTGGAGGCGGAGGCGTACGTCGGAGAGGAAGACAAGGCGTGCCACGCCCGCGCCGGACGCACGCAGCGCACCGATCCGCTCTACGGGCCCCCCGGCTTCGCGTACGTCTATCTCACGTACGGCATGCACTACATGCTGAACGCGGTCACGGAGCCGGCCGGTCGCCCCGCCGCGATCCTGATCCGCGCGGCCGAGCCGCTCCGAGGGCTCGAATCGATGGCGCGCGGTCGCGGATTTTCGTCCCGCGGCGCCGCCAAGCCCCAGGCGCTTGCGAGCGGACCGGCGAAACTCTGCCAGGCCTTTGGTATCGACTTGCGGCTGAACCGTACCGACCTGCGCGGCCCCGACCTCTGGATCGAGCCCGGGGAGCCGATCCCCGACTCGCGCGTCGCCGTGTCGCGGCGGATCGGATGCCATACCGCGCCCGCGCCCTGGGACCAGATCCCGTGGCGGTTCTACGAGGCCGAATCCCCGTTCGTGACGCCGGGCCGCGTGCTCCCTCGGAAAACTCAGGGTAGCCAACGCGCGCGGCATGGGGAATAATCAGGGCTCCGCTAGGTCCCGCGCCGGAGCGGCCTTGAAGGCCGCGTCCCCTCGGGCCCGCGCGCGTCGTCCGGCCCTCTCGGGTCCGAATCCTACTCGCTCATCACGGGGGTCCCGTGTCCGGTCTGCTCTCAGAACAGAACTTGATGTGGCGCCAGCGCGCGCGCGAGGTCGCCGAGAAATACGTGCGCCCGAACGCGGCCAAGTACGACAAGGCGCAGGAGTACCCCTGGGATATCAAGGACGCGATCGCAAAGGCCGGGCTTCTCGGCGTCTGGATCCCTAAGGAATACGGCGGTTCCGGCGGGGGCGTCCTCGACCTCTGCATCTGCGTCGAGGAGTTGTCGCGGGCCTGCGGCGGCGTCGGAGTTCTCTACGCCGTGAACGCGCTCGGCACGTTCCCGCTCCTGGTGGGCGGGACCGAGGAGCAGAAGCACCGCTGGCTCACGCCCATCGCGAAGGGGGAGAAGCTCATCTCCTTCGGTCTCTCGGAGAAATTCGCCGGGAGCGACGCCGCGAGCCTTCGCGCGACGGCGGAGAAACAGGGCGACCACTACGTCCTGAACGGCGAGAAGAAGTGGAACACGAACGGCGGCGCGGCCGAAATCTACACCGTCTTCTGCGTCACCGATCCCGCCTCGAAATCGAGGCGCACCAGTGCCTTGATGCTCGAGAAGGGGATGCCCGGGTTCCGGATCGGCAAGGTCGAGGACAAGATGGGGATCCGCTGCGTCCCCGTCGTCGAGATCCACTTCGACAACTGCCGCGTACCCGAGAAGAATCTCCTCGGCGAAACGCCGGGCATGGGGTTCAAGCACGCGATGGCGACGCTCGACAAGGCGCGACCCGGCGTCGCCGCCCAGGCGGTCGGCCTCGCGCAGGGCGCCCTCGAGTACGCCATGGTGTACGCGGGACACCGCGAGCAGTTCGGCGCGCCGATCTCCTCGTTCCAGATGATCCAGGCGATGCTCGCGGACATGGCGACCAAGGTCGAGGCCGCGCGAAATCTGGTCTACGTCGCCGCGATGGCGGTGGACACCGGGGCGCCCAACGTCTCCAAGCTCTCGGCCATGTGCAAGCTCTTCGCCACCGATGTCGCCATGGAGGTCACGACCAACGCCGTCCAGATCTTCGGCGGGTACGGCTACATGCGCGATTATCCGATCGAAAAATACATGCGCGACGCGAAGATCACCCAGATCTACGAAGGGACGAACCAGGTGCAGCGCATGGTCGTCGCCCGCGCCCTCGTCAAGGAAGCGCTCTCGCTCAAATACCTGCTCGACTACATTCCCAAGGAAATCCAGCAGGGCGTGAACGATCCCGAGACGCTGGAGCGTCTCGCGGGCGAGCAGGCAAGCATCGTCAACGCAGAGTGACCAGAGGTCCGGGCTCCCGGTCCTCGTGAAATTCCAAGAGGAGATCAGGAGATGGAAGCCACGATGGCTCAAACCGCGACTCTGAAGGTGGGGGACAAGGCCCCCGACTTCTCCCTCGTCGACCACACAAACAACAAGGTCACGCTCTCCTCGTTCCTCGGGAAGAAGAACGTGGCCCTGATCTTTCACCCACTCGCGTTCACGTCCGTCTGCTCGATCCAGATGCCCGGATACAGCAAGGAGCGCCAGACCTTCGACGGGCTGAACACGCAGGTGCTCGGGATCTCCGTCGACTCCGTTCCCGCCCACAAGGCCTGGGCGGACCAGCTCGGCGGCATCGACTACCCGATGCTCTCCGATTTCCATCCCCACGGCGAGGTGGCGAAGCAGTACGGCATCCTGCGCCCAGAGGGCTACGCGGAGCGCGCGACGTTCGTCATCGACACGAAGGGAATTGTCCGCTACATCGAGATCCACGAGATCGGCAAGCTGCCGGATCAATCCAAGCTGATCGAAGCGTTGAGGGACCTGAAGTGAGCGCGCGGAAGCGTGACGCGCTCGCCCGGTCGGCGATTCTCCTCGCCGGAACGGCGCTGATTCTCCTGGTCGCCGGTGCGATCGCGCACGGTGCCGCGCCGCCGGTCGCAAAGAAGAGCCCGGCTCCCGCCGCGGCGAAGAAGGCCGCGCCGCCTCCCGCCGCGAAGCCCAAGAGCCCGCCTCCGCCCTGCGAGATGGACGCCGAATCCAAGGAGGTCGTCCAGAGCCTCACCGACGCGATGGGGGGACAGCAGACGTGGGATCGTCTCCCCTATTTCCGCTTCGATTTCGTGGTCGTGAAGGACATGAAGGAGGTCACTCGGTTCAAGCATTGGTGGGATAAAGCGCACGGCCGCTGCCGCGTCGAGGGTCCGGACGATCAGGGGCAGACCGTCACCGCGATTTTCAATCTGGCCGACAAGAAGGGCAGGGCGTTCACCGACGGGATCGTCGAGACCGACACCACCAACGTCAAGAACATCATCGAGAACGGCTACGAGCGGTGGGTGAACGACACGTACTGGATCATGATGCCGTTCAAGCTCCACGATCCTGGCACCCGCGTGAAACACGTGCGCGAGCAGCAGGACGCCGGCGGCGGGGAGACCTACGACGTTCTCGAGCTATCGTTCGCATCGGATGTCGGCCTCACACCCCACGACCGGTATTGGCTCTACGTGAACCAGAAAACCCACCTGATCGACCGGTGGGAGTTCGTCCTCACCGGCCAGAAGCCGCCGCCTCAGGGCTCGACGTGGGAGTCCTGGACCTCGATCGGCCCGATCCAGCTGTCCCTCGCCCGTCGCTTCGCCGGGAAGCCGGTCATGCTTCGCTTCGAAAACGTCGCTACCCCCACGATGATGGACGAGGCGGTCTTCACGAACTCACGGGTGAAGAACTAGTAGAGCTCAGATCAGGTCGCGCAAGAAGCGGCTCAGCTTACGGAGCAGGCCACTGGTTTCGGGAAAGTAGGCGTGCAGGTCCTCCGCCCGCTCGGGCCACGTGCAGGTACCCATGATGAGGCCGAGGTCGATCAGGGTCGGAAGGCACTGGTCGCCGGCGACGGCGGTCAGGTCCTCTCCATCGAGCAACAGGCTCCGGCGGTCCTGGTTGTGGGATCCGATCGTGGAGAGGAAGATGGCCTTCTCTTTCTCCGCCCGGACGGCTCGACCGACGGAATCCGGCGGTTCCCCCAGCGTCTGACGCCGACGCGCCTCGAGGTACCTAGAGAGCGCGAATGCCCACTCCTCGCTGCTCAGGGATCGGAGCGCCGCCTCATTCGCGAATATCTGCATCTTCATATGAAGCTGCGGCTTGCAGGGCTTTCCAGCCGGGAGGATGTGAGCCGGACCCGGATAGCTTTGGCAGAGCCGTCCGTACTCGTCGCGCAGCCCCTGAATGGCGGCTGGGTCGAACGCGACGCGATCCTGGCAGGGAGTGTTCCGCCACCCATTAGCGAACAAGCGGTAGAGGAGCGCGCTGACGTCGTCCACGTCCCGGTCATCGGTGTAGAGGCCGACCCGAAGCGTGCCTCCGGCATCGCGGATGGCACCGTCCAACAGCTCCGCCGAGCGCGCCAGCGACCACAGCGTCTGGTGCATCAATCCCAGCGTGGGCAGCGCGCTGCTGGGCGCGTTCTCGCTGGCGGGCGCGATCGGGAATGCGTGGCAGCCACGTAAAGCGGCCGAGAGGAACATTCCGGCCCAGAAGTCGCTCGCCCAGAGCGAGTCCGGCGCTACGATCACCGTGCCTCGCAGCATGAGGTTGTAAATCGTCGCCTTCAGAACGGAAGCCTGCTTCGAGCGAAATCCCGTCCCGTTCGTGACGGTGAGCACGCTCGCGGTCCATCCCGCGGACCGCAGCGAGTCGCACATGCCCTCGTATTCCGCCGGATACGGTCGCGCGCGAAGGAAGAGTGGGATCTCCTCGGGGCGTACGCCCTGAGAGATCAGAAGCTCGCGGGCCTCCGCTTTCAGGTGGACGGCCTCGGTCCCGCGGAGAACCATGCTTCGGTCCTCCCATTGCGGGCCGACGTAGTGCTCCCCGACCCCGAGCCCCGTGAATATCGCCTCCCCGGAAGCAGGGTCGAGCTCGGTCACGTCTCGAAACGCGAGCTTCGTGTGATCGCGCATGACCATGTCGTCGATGTACGTCGGGTCGAACGGGTTGGTGATCGCGACCTGCACCCGCACGCGGCTCCGCAAATATTCCACGCCCCGGCTCCGCATGGCGGGCGAGCTCTCGACGGCCCGCCGCAGGCGCTCGAGGCTCGTGCGCACCCGTGCCTCGAGATCCTTATCCGACAATCGCGGCGCTTCCGCGGTGCCGAGGTGCTCCAGGAACGAGACGACCTCCCGCGAGCCGTTCGTCCGGAAGTAGTGCTCGTCGAGGAGTATGAGGAAGTGGGGAAGCTCCTCGCGCTCCCCTCGATCGATGGCTTGGATCGCCCGCACGAACGAGCCGACGTAGCCGTCGATCGCCAACGACCAGGCGATCCGGTCAGGGCCCTTCTCTCCATTCCGTCCGCTGTAGTCGTGAATCCACAGGACGTGATAATTCCGCGTCTCCAAGATGGACCGGCGGAGCTCTATGTAGAACTGCTCATTCAGCACGTACCGGACGTCGTTTGCCGAGGTGAAGCTCCGCCCCACAACATCGCCTATGACCGCGTCCAGCTCGGACTGGGAGTCGTATTCCTCTGGGCGAAGGCCATAGTTCAGAGGGAGCCAAACGAGCCGCCACGTCTTCCAGCGATCCCTGGCGGCATGCGCGACCGCGCCGAGCTGCTCCAGCACTTGGCGGTAGACCTCGAGGACCCCATCTCTCTGCGCGGCTCCAACGCGAAGATCACCTCGATCCAGCGATGCTGAGAATTCGACGTACGCCTCCTCCAGGAGTCCGCTCAGATCGCCCGGCTTCTTGATGCGGCCGAGAAGGCGGTTGTTCGGAATGATCACGCGATGCAGCAGCACTCGGCGCGCCTCCGACGCGAGCGCCTCTCCCAGGTCCGAATCCCCGCCAGCCGCGATCGAGAACGCGGCGCGCAGGTTCGCGTGATAGGTCGAATCCTCCGCGGCGAACGAGTGGCCGGGCATGCGCAGATGATCGTTGAGCGTCGCTGCCGCGAGCTCCAACGCGCGTCGACCCTTCTTGGTCGTCGGGTTCCGCGGCGTCTGGTTGGGCGTCATGAGCCGGTCCACCCAGACCATGGCGTGGCGCACGTTGGCGACCTCGGCCGCGGGCCAAGCCGCTGGCGAAACCGCGAGCGGGCGGGGGAGCGTTCCTCGAGGCATCGCCACCGCAGCGTTGCGGGGTCGAGTGGCCCGGTATCGCGGCCACGGATACGGCATCTTGATCCCCGCCTCGAGCCGCCTCAGGGTTGGGGTGTAGTCGATGCGCAGGCGATCGCCACGCCCGAGTATCCCGCCCCGCCGGGGCGCCCCCTGAAGCGAGAGCTTGAAGTAGGAATTTCCGTCGTGAAAGTCATGCTCGAATCCGCAGCGGAGCACCGGCAATTTCAAGGATGCGCCGACCGTGCCCCGGGATACGCGGTCCATGCGTCCATAGGTGCCCTCGACGGCGAGATCCAGGAGACCGAAGTGTGGGAGCGCCAATCTTGATTCGACGTCCGTCAGAAAGCGCAGCGTGGGACGCTCCGATCGAAACCCGTATCCGCCCAACGACCCCCAGTCGAATCGAAACTGCGGGGGCTGGCCGATCGGAAGCTCTGCCGCAGCAGGACCGGGAAATGCGGGATCCCGCGCGGAGTCGATCGCCGCGGTTGCGGGGACCGCTGCGAACGAATGGGCGACGAGAACGATTGAGAGCGTGAACGAGAGCCGGGGGAGAGGGGAGCTCGACTTCATGTGCCCTCCACTTCTTCGTGGGACGCCTCATTCAATGCTCGATCGGAGTCGGTGTCAATGGATGCATCCCGGCCCGCCGGTCGCCTTGCCCTGTTTCGCCAGGAGAATTTGCAGTCGGCTGGGGTAAGGCAGGACATATGAGGTCCCGCTCGTGGCTGGCAGTGGTTCTCGTGTCCGCGGCCGGAGCGGGATATGTCGCACCCACCAACGCCAAACTTGCGATCGACCCCTTGCTCTATCCTGAGCCCCCGCGCAACGCGATCACGTTCTGGGGGCACGCCTGCGCGTACATCGACATCGGCGGTTTTGGCATCGTGACCGATCCGGTGTTCGCGCGAAGGTATGCCGTCATCCGACGCCGGCTGATCGCGGCCCCACCCCGAGAGTCGTTCGATCAGGCCGAGGTGGTGCTGATCTCGCACGCGCACCAGGATCATCTGAATCCGAAAACACTCGCCCGCTTCACGCCAGGGACGATCGTGCTCTGTCCCCGGCCGGCGGCCAAGTACGTAGCGGGATTGGGACTCCGCGTTCTCGTGATGAGGCCCGGTGACGAATTCGACTTTCCAGGAGGGACCATCGTGGCGGTGGCCGCGCATCACCCCGGTGGGCGCCACTCGCTGAAGGCCCGCTCGGATGGACGCGCTCTCGGCTACATCATCCGCGGCCCGAGGAACACGATCTACTACAGCGGCGATACGGATTACTTCCCCGGAATCGCCGCGATCGGATCCAAATACCGGCCCGACATCGCGCTCCTCAACATCAACGCCCACCTCCATTCCGAGGACGCGGTCTTCGCGATCGCGGGTCTCGGGATGCCGTCGGTCGTGCCCATGCACCTCGGTGCATACGACGGCAAGAGCACGCGCCTTGGTCCTCGCTGGCGCGCGGAGCTGGTCGGGGCGCTGGGCTCCACCATCGTGCCCCTCGAAGTTGGGGAGAGCATTTCACTCTCGCCGTCCGCGCGGGATTCGGCTGCCCATCGATGACCCCGCTTGAACGGCGCCCCGACAGCGGTTAGGATGCCCCGCGAAGGCAACGATTTCGGCCCATCCACCCCCTTCGGAGGGTGCCAACCATGGCCAAGAAGCCATCGGCCCGCAGGCCAAAGAAATCGGCCAAGTCACGGAAGTCTAAATCTCACAAGCAGATAAAGAGGAAACGATCGGTGCCGACGAAGCCGAAGGGAAGCGCCAGGAAGAAGCCCGCAGCGCGCACAACACGTCCAAAATCGAGCGCCGCTGCCAAAGCAAAGGCCCGTCCCGCTACCAAGCCGAAGCCAGCCTCGAAGGCGAAGGCGCCTCCTAGGCCGATGCCTCAGGCGGCAAGGGCGGCGAAAGCGCCCGTCATGGGCAGGTCGAAGATGTCGGCGCGCTCGGGCGGTAGGACGGGAGGCTCGGGGCAGGGAGCGCTGGAGTTCGAATCCGAGCCCACCATGAGCACGTACACGGAGCCGCCGGTCAACGTCCCGCCCGCGCCGCGACGCCGGTCGGCCGCGAAGCCTGGCTCGCCCGATTGGCCGGGCGAGAGCCTGACCGTGGGCATGATGGCGCCGGAGTTCTCGCTTCCGAGCACGCTCGGCCGGAAGATCTCGCTCAATGAATTCCGGGGAAGCGCGTCATTCTCTACTTCTACCCGAAGGACGACACGCCGGGCTGCACGATGGAAGCCTGCGCGTTCCGCGACCACCTCCCGCGGATCCAGACAAAGGGCGCCGTGGTGCTCGGGGTCAGCCTCGATGACGAGCTGAGCCACCAGCGATTCACGCAGAAGTACAACCTGCCGTTCCCGCTCCTCTCGGACGTCGACGCCGCAGTGTCGCGCCAGTACGGGACGTACAAGGAGAAGAATCTCTACGGCCGGAGCTACTGGGGGATCGAGCGAACGACGTTCGTGATCGACCGCGAGGGTCGCGTCGAGAACGTCTTCCGGCGCGTCAAGGTTGAGGGGCACGCCGAGGAGGTCATGGCGACGCTCGCCGTCTAGTGTCCTCGCGCCGCACCAAGATCATCGCCACCATCGGGCCGGCCTCCTCCGACCCGGCCGTTCTAGCCCGCATGATCCGCGGCGGGATGGATGTCGCGCGCCTCAATTTTTCCCACGGCACCTACCGCGACCACTCGCGCGCGATCCGTCACATCCGCGCCGTGTCGAAGCGGATCGGCAAGCACGTCGGGCTCCTCCTCGACCTTCAGGGCCCCCGGCTCCGCGTCGGGGAATTGGACGGCGGCGTCGCGCAGCTCCGCGCCGGCGCCGAGGTGATCCTCACCAATCGCCGCGGCAAAGGGAACGCGCGCCGGGTCCCGATCGTCTATTCGGGCCTGATGCGCGACGTGAAAGTGGGCGACCGCGTCCTGATCGCGGACGGCCTGGTCGAGATTCGCGTGGTGGGCAAGGGCAAGGACGGGCTTCGATGCCGCGTCGTCACGGGCGGCGAGATCGCCGACCACAAAGGGGTCAACTTCCCAGGCGTCCGCCTGAGCGTGCCGTCCATGACCGCCAAGGACCGCGCCGATCTCTCCTTCGGCCTCTCGATGGGCGTCGATTACGTCGCCCTCTCCTTCGTTCGCCGGGGCGATGACATCATCGCGCTCCGGAGGCTCCTCCGCCGGGCGCAGCGGCCCCCCGCGGTCATCGCGAAGATCGAGCGCCGCGAGGCGATCGAGAACCTCGAGTCGATTCTCGACGAAGCGGACGGCGTGATGATCGCGCGCGGGGACCTTGGGGTCGAGTACCCGGCCGAGCGCGTCCCGATCTTGCAAAAGCGGATCATCGAGCGGGGCAACCTGCGCGAGGTGCTCGTCATCACCGCGACGCAGATGCTCGAGTCGATGGTCCACGCGGCGCGGCCGACCCGCGCCGAGGCGTCCGATGTCGCCAACGCGATATTCGATGGGACCGACGCCGTGATGCTGAGCGCCGAGACCGCGGTGGGCCACTACCCGGACCGGGCCACGCAGACGATGGCGCGGATCGCGGCGGAGGCCGACGAGTTCGCCGCCGGGATGAGGGCCCCGCGGCGCTCCTCCGACGGCACGGCCCCGACGGCCCACGCGTCGCCGACCCACGCGCTCGCCCACACCGCGTTTCAAGCGGCCCGCGAGATCCGGGCCCGCGCGCTCGTGACGTTCACCCACACCGGCTACTCGGCGCGCCTCGTGAGCAAGTCGCGCCCGAACACCCCGATCCTCGCGCTGACGCCGCTCGACTCGACCTGCAGGAGGCTCACGCTCTGGTGGGGCGTCCTGCCGGTGCTGGTGCCGCATTGGCGCACGGCGGAGGGGATGATCGAATCCGGAGTGAAGCTCCTTCTCGGAAAGAAGATGCTCCGCAGGGGCGACTGGGTCGTCGCGATGGCGGGCACGACAACCCGCTCCGGCGGCACGAACCTTCTTCGCATTGTGCAGCTTGGCCGGCCCCCGGATCGGCCCCGCACGCCAATCCGTTGACACGGCCTCCCGGCCCCGATATCATTGGGGCTGAATGCTCTGCACCGCTTTGGGGGTGGGAGCATCTAAACATAAGGCACGTATATTGCTTTGGCCCAGTGCGATAGCTCCTGCGCCAAATCGATCGAACCGGAGGAAGAGCCCACAATGGTCACCTTGAGCAACAAGGCCGCGGCCGAGATCAAGCAGATCATGCAGCAGCAGGGAGGCACGTTCCAAGGCATCCGCGTCTTCGTCGCGGGCGGCGGCTGCTCGGGCATGTCGTACGGTATGCAGATCGCGGACGAGCCGGCGACGGCGGACGACCTCGTGTTCGAAGCGGAGGGCGTCAAGGTGATCGTCGACATGGGCAGCCATCAGTATCTCGACGGCGCCTCGATCGACTTCGACGATACGCTTCAGAGCGGCGGCTTCAAGATCAACAATCCGAACGCGGCGAAGACCTGCGGCTGCGGGTCCTCGTTCGCGACTGAAGAAGGGGCCGAAGGGGCGGAGGCCACGGGTGCGGTAGCGGGGGCTGCGGGAGCCACTAGGTCCGGAATCAATCGATCGTAGACTGACCGGCGCTCCGGCAATGGGGCGCCGGTTTTCTTTTTCCCTGGGAGCCATGCGATGCCGGAATTCGTGAAAGCGGCGAGGGCCTCCGACCTCGAGGAGGGAAAAGGGAAGATTGTCTGGGTGGGCGGCATCCGGATCGCGCTCTTCCGGTGCGAGGGCGAGGTCTACGCGATCAAGAACCAGTGCCCGCACATGGGGGGTGATCTGGGCGATGGATACCTTTCCGGCGAGATCGTCCGCTGCCCCTGGCACGGATGGAGATTCAGCGTCAAGACCGGCAAAGCGCCCGACACCGAGGTCGTCGCGGTGCGCACCTACGAGGTGAAGATCGACGGCGATGACGTCTTCGTCCGTGTCTAGGCTCGTGGGCGGGCATGAACCCGCCGCGACCCGGCGGCGGCGGCGATCGGGAGCGGGGCGCTACGTAGTCGGGATCAGGTGAAGCCAGTCGCGCAGCAGGAACTGAACCCGGGAGATCAAGAGCGAGACGCGAGCCATCACCGTGTAGCCGAAGGACGCCCCGAAGGCGACCATCAGGAACCAGGTGCCGATCCTGGCCCCCACTCCGTGGATCCCCCGGTGCGGCGCGGAGAAGAAGAAGTAGGCCAGTACCGTGAGGAGCCCCAAAAGCACGAGCGCGGAGTTGACCGCGCCCCAGCCCGGCGCGAACGGCTTCGCCGCGTCGCTCAGCTGCGCGAAGATCTGTCCCTGTAAGTATCCCGGCACCGCGATCCCCGAGTAGATCCCCACGTAGAAGGCGATCGCCCATCGCGCGGGACCCGTCATTCGCTCCCAGACCCTGGCGAGCATCAGAATGCCGAGAATCGCGGGGATCAGGGCCAGGATAATCGATTGCGGCGTGCGCGGTCCGGCAGTGAGCGGCGTCCAGACGTTCGGCAGGATCACGTCCTGGTACTGGATCGCGAGCAGGTAGCCCGCGGCGACGCCGACGAAGAGGTGCTCGGCGAAGCGGTAGAACGGATTGTCGCGATAGAGGAACGAGAAGACGCAGAGCGTCAGAAAGGCCGCGACCCAGGTCTCGACGATGCTCACGCGACCCTCCGGGTCATGAAGAGCGCCGCGTTGCCCAGGATCACGAGAGCGGCGATGATCAGATGAACCAGGCTCTGCGCATCCATTCCCCGGCGCGCGTCCCCGAAAATGCCCATCCGCTTCTCGTATTCCGCGGCACCCTTCATCCCGCCGATCAGGCCCAGGATCTGACGCGACGACAGGTACGGGTAGTAGTCGGTCGCCATGACCGCGGTCACGCCGAGGATGAGCGGCTTGTGGAAGCGGCTCGCCGCGAACTGGATCCAGTAGTCGGCCCCGCTCGACGCCGATAGATTGATGACGAGGTCGATCTTCGCGTACGAATCGACTCCGCGCATCACCGGGATCGAATCGAGCGGCGTCCCGTAGAAATCGACCGGGAACTGCTGTCGGATGCTCTCGCCGATCGCGATCATCACCGTCTGAAATCCCGACTTGTATCCGAGGAAGGCGTAGTCCTTGTTCCGCTCCTTCCCCTCGGCGACGGCCGCCAGTCGGAGCGCGGGCTCGACGAGGCCCGGGCCAGCCGGGTAGAGCGTGATCACGATCAGCTTGAGATTCTTACGGAAGCAGTGGCGGAGCACCGCGATCGACATCGGCTGAAGCTCCGCCATCGTGTCGGGCTCATAGTCCATCGAGATGAACACGGTCGAGCCCGGCGGAAGCGACTCGATCGTCTGATACGCCGCTTCGACGCGCGGCGTCACGGTGATCGGGAGGTTCACCGGCCAGAGGAGCGGGAGCGCCGTCCCCAGACCCACGAGCACGAAGATCAGGCGGCGGTCGATCGCGAGGACCCTGACCGCCCAGCTCATCGCGATCTCCCGAGGTATCCGCGCTCAATCCCGAGAATGATTTTGAGGCCGATCGATACGGCTCCGAGCCCGACGCCGATCGCGATCGCGCGCTTCGCGGCGAGGTTGGGCACGTCGAGGAGCCACTCCGTGAATCCGGGGAACCCCTTCCAGATGAGTTCCCCGATCGAGACCCGTCCGACCATCATGAGGACGGCGGTCACGAGAAGGAGGGTCGCTTCCACGTTCCGCGCCCGGAAGGCGCGAAACGCGGCCGAGGCGATGAAGAAGGCGAGCAGGGCGAACATCGTCGAAGCGAGCGGCGAGTTCACCATGTTGTAGATCCGGCTCACGAGCGTCCCCTCGGCGACCCCCTGGGCGACGCCGAGCGCGGTGACGACGACGAGCGCGACGAGCGTGACGATGCTGTAGGGCCATCCGTCCGACTTGAGCCGAATCTTCCGAAAGTGCGTATTCCAGAGCGAGATCGAGCCCAGGATCAGCGCGAACGCGTAGACGACGGAGGCCCACTCCAAGAGCTTCCCGTTGACGGCCTGGGCTTGGTAATGCGGGATGAAAAAGAGGGCGATGATTGTCGTGCCGACGAGGAACGTGAGGACAAGCGGCCCCGAGCGCACGCGGTCGGCCTAGGTGCTCACGAGGCTTTGAGAAGGCGGCCCAGCTCGGGGTGGCCGAGGGCGGAGAGGGCGATGGCCAAGACGATCATCGCGGCGGCGAGCGCCTTGGCCCAGTCTTGCGCCGCGATCGTCGCGAGCTGCACCGCCTCCTGGCCGATGTACGCGCCCGCGGCGAAGAGCTCCTCGCCCATCAGCGTGTAGTCGCAGGCGCACACGAAGAAGGGAAGCTGGGTCACCTTGTCGCACCCCGCGATCTGGATCGCGCCGGTCAGATTTCCCGTTTCGGCGAGGAAGAGCGACTCGGCGTAGAAGCTTCCCATGTAGACGATCGCCGCGGGACGCTCGCGGAGCATCACTCCCGTGACCGCCGCGACGTACGCGAACTGCTGTGCGCTCACGTAGTGGACGCTCCCGGGCTTGAACTCGTCGCCCCGGCCGGCCTCCACGTACGCCTCTCGCGCCACCCCGTCCATGATCGCCATGACGACAGGGTCGTAGCAGGGGACCTGCATGCTGCATCCCAGATCGGCCACCTTCCTCGCCACGCGGCTCATGATCGTGATCGCGGCGAGCGTACCGACCTCGCTCATGTCCCCGAGGCCGGGCAGGTAGAGGACCGATTTGCCCATCTCGGTGGCGCGGCCGATCGCCTCGTCCAGTGCCTTGAGGCCGGCGAGGGGACGGATGAAGACCGAGCCGCCGCGTTTCGCGCGAAGAATGTTGATGGTGAGAAATGCGAGGAAAATGAGAAGGCCGACGAGAAGGTTGGTGCGGGCGGGGTCAAACCACCGGGTGTCGAGCTCGGCGCCCATGGCTCGACCCTAGCACGTCCTCGAAATCGCGGTCAACGCGCGCCCTTCTTCGCCGCGGCGTTCCTCTGCTCCTTCAGGTACGCGCCGAACATCTCGTCGAGCTGCTTGACCGCCATCGGGTCGAGCTTCCGCACCTCTTCCCGCTCACCCGCCGCGCTCTCCCGGTCTCCCAGCCGGAGGTAGGCGAGCGCGAGGTTCATGTGCGCCTGGACGGACTTGGGCGCCAGGCCGACAAGGCGGATGAAGAGATCGCGGGCCTCTTCCACCTTCCCTGTGGATCCCAGGATCGTGCCCAGGTTGTTCAGCGCGAGGACGTCGCTCGGATGGAGTGAGATCACCTTCCCGTAGGCGGCGATTGCGCCCTTCGCATCTCCGTACGCGGCGAGCGCGACCCCGTAGTTGTACCAGCCGTCCGCGAACGTCGAATCGAGGTCGGTCGCGCGTCGCGCCGCTTCGACCGCCTGCTCGATCTTCTGCTGCTGCAGGAGCGCATCGCTCAGGTTCGCATAGGAAGCGGCGTCGTTGGGGTCGAGGTCGATGGCGCGGCGGGCGGAGCCCTCGGCGTCGGAGAAGCGACCAAGCTGGCTCAGGATCGCCGTGCGCTTCGCGACGGCGGCGTGGTTCTTCGGGTCGAGCGCGATCGCGCGGTCGATCTCGGCGAGCGCCGCCGGCCACTCACGAGCATGGCCAAAGTAGTTGACGAGGGTCAGGTGTGGCCCCGGATCCTTGGGATTCGATGCCACGGCGGCGTATAGGAGGCTCACGTCGTCACGCCAGACCGGGAGGCGGAGGAGCGTGTCGAGCCCCGCCACGGCGGCGATCACGATTGCCGCGACGAGGAGGAGCGGACGGAGCGCCGCGAAGCTGCGGGCGGCCCACGCGTAGATCGACGCGACGATGAGACAGAGGCCGACCGACGCAAGATAGGCACCGCGCTCGGCCGCGAACGATCCGATGAACATGGGAAGGGGAAGTGCCGGAAGGAGCGGGAGAAGAAGGAGGAGCGCGCCGGCCCGGGCGATGGGATCGCGCCTCCGCCACACGACGATGAGCGCGAGGCCGGCCAGGGCAGCGAACGGGGCGAGCCGGCCGGTCCAGGATGAAACCTCCCCGGCGTGGAGCGCTCGGAGCGCGTTCAACGGGTGGGGGTAGACGAGCATCTTCAGATACTCGAAGACCGCCATCGGCACCGCCCAGGCTCGCGCCGCGGCGTCGATGCCGCTCGCTGCGTCGGCGCTCCCAAGGGTTGGCGTGGCGCCCCCGCCCGACACGAAACGCACGAGCAGGTAGACCAGGGCGATCGCGAAGAAGCCCGAGTAGTGCGTGAGGCGTTGGCGCAAGGGAACTCGAACCGGGCCCCATCGGTCGAGCCCGACCAAGAGAAAGGGCGTCACGATCGCGACCTCGTCGCTCAACACCGCGGCCACCATCGCCGCGTAGGCAGGCCAGATCTTCCAAGAGCGGCATCCCTCCGGCGTGCAGAGCTCGGCGGAGCGTGCGAGCAGGAGCGCCGTGAGCACGAAGACCGTGGCCAGGAGATCGGGCAGGCCGGAGATGTAGGCGACCGCCTCGACGTGAACGGGGTGGGCGGCGAAGAGGAGCGCAGCCACGAAGGCGATCCCGGGCCGCGCCCCGACGTGGAGCGCCATTCGGAAGAAGAGCCACGTCGCCGCGCCGTGGAGGAGGATGCTGACCATGTGCGCGAAGAGGGGCGAGCCGTAGCCCGACGCCCACTCGAGGCGAAACAGGAGCGACGTCAGGAGGCGGAGGCCCTCCGCGCCCACACCGCCCGCGCCGTTCGAGATGACGAGAAGCCGGTCGTCCCATACCCAGCCGTAGGGGAGGGCGGGGAGGTAGAGCGCGATCGCGGCGAACGCGCAGAGAACGCCTAGCACGTTGGGGCTCAGCGCGGACGCGCGCGGGCCGGCGACGCGGGGTGGGGTCGCGGCCCCTGTATGGCGGTTCTTGGCTTCCCTCTTGCCCGGCACGGCGGTAGAGTGCCGTTCATCGCCGGTCGGTTCAAGGGCACATTTCACCAAGGAGGCCAGGATGGCCGATGTCATGGATGAACGGGTCCGATCGATCGAGTTCTGCGCGGGGCTGGGCTTCACGCTCGGGGCCCTTTTTCTATCTCTATCGCTCTGCCTCTATCCGAGGCTGGCGCCCGCGAATCAAACGAACCTGATCCTCGACGCCCTCTCCAAGGAAGACATCGGATCGTGGATGGGGCTTCACGCCCTGATGGTCATGGGCTTCTTCCTCGCCACGCTCGGCCTGGTGGCGTACGGATTTCTTCTCCACCTGAAGGGCTCGTCGGGGCCGGCCTCCCTCGTCAGCACGAGTGCCCTGATCGGGGGCGGGCTCTGGACGACCTTCCTCTCGATGGAGTTCTTCGTCGGGCCGTTTCTTAAGACCTACTATCCGATCGACCCCGGTCTCGCGACCATGCTCTTCAGCACAGTCTGGTTCTGGAAAATGGGCGCGCTCGCGGTCGGCGGCGTTCTGCTCTTTACGGCCGTCATCGGGTGCGGCGTCTCGGGCACGTCGAGGGGGTTGATGCCGCTCTGGCTCGGATGGGGCGGCGCGTTCTTCGGCGTCGTGGGAATCCTGATCTACGTGTTCGAGTTCCTGACGGCGACCGCGACCGGCGCCGCCATCAATCCGATGCGCGGTGCGGGTGTCCGCTACGGCGTCGGGCTCCCCATCCAGCTCTGGATGATCGGCGCCGGGTTGATGCTCCTGCGCGATTACAACACTCGGGCGCGCACGCTCCCGCCCCAGGCGCGAACCCCGGTGCCGCCGCGGCGTGAGCCGGCCCCCGCGATGCCGAGGGCCTCGGAGCCGCCCCCGCTCCCGCCGCCGATTCCGTAGTCATCACCGATCGGCAGGGGGGCCCTCGAGGGCCTAGCGCCGGGCCTGCGAGGCGAGTGCCTTGACCGTCGGGGCGTAGCCCGGCCAGTGATCGAGCACGCGAGTCCAGACCGCTCTTGCCGAGTCCGGGTAGCCGGCGTGGTCGTAAGCCACACCCAGATCATGCAGGTAGTCGGGTCGCTCTCCGCCGGGTCTCCCCGCCGCTGCCCGTAGCTCCTGCAGCGCGTCAGCGCCGCGGCCCAGATACGCGTAGCTCAAACCCAGATCGTGCCGGGTCGAGGCACGATCCCATCCCCGACCGATTGCCTCCTCGTAGGAGCGAGCCGCCTTCGCGTGGTCGCCCACACGGAAATATTCGCTCCCCACCATGACCGAGTAGCGTGGATTCGTCGGCTCGGCCTCGTACGCACGCCCGGCATACGCGAGCGCGGAGCGGTAGTCACCGCGGTCTTCGTAGAACTCCGCGAGGACGCTGTTCGGGTAGGCGCGACCCTGAGCCGGAATCCTGGTCCCCGGTCCGATCAAGGTCCGGAAGCGGCGAAGCGAGGCCTCCTCGTTCGCGCTGACGAGGAGGAAGGGTAGAACGGCGCAGAGCGAGAGACTCGCCACGCCAACGCGAAAGAGGACCGGCGCGCCGTGGACCAGCCTGGCGCCGAGCCCGATCGCGAGCACGCACGCGGGGACGAAGAGGAGCGCGAGCAAATCCCAATCCACAGCGGGCGCCGGGAGGGCGAGCAGGAACGCCGCGGCGAGGCCCGGGAACATCGCCGCAGCGAGGTACATCGCCTCACGCGACCGCAGCCACTGACGGACGCTCCGCGTCGTCAGTGCCGCGATGGCGAGGAGCATGGCGATTGGCATGATCAGAAGAGCCTCGTTCGCCAAGTCGGCGGCGTGCCCCAGGAGATGCGGCAGGGTGAATTTCCATCCCCCCGATGCCGCCCCGGACAGCGTCGACGCGTCGAGGGCGATCCGCAAGGACTCCAGCCAGTCGCTCGGGCGACTCCCCGCGAGCAGAGCCAGGGCCGGCGTCAGCACCACCGGTACCAGGCACCAGAGGATTCGGTGCGACATCCGCCGCTCCTGTCGAGCGACGAGGTAGAGGTACGAAGGCCAGAGATAGAGGGTGAGGAAGTGTGAGGCGGTCGCCAGGGATAGTAGAACCGGAATGGCCGCGAACGCGCCTTTCCCGGAAAGACTCCGAAAGCCCAGCCACAAATAGCCGAGGACCAGAACCATCACCGGTGGGTAGCTTTCCAGATAGCCGCAATAGAGCCCGGTGACGCCGAGCGTAAGAAGGAGAAAGAGGGCGTCCCTCCTCGTCTCCGGATCCAGATGCTTCGCCATCGCGAAGCAGATGAGGAACGAGAGCCCACCGCAGAGAATCGAGAGAAGCCCGAATTCCGCCGCCGTCGCCCCCGGCAGGAGCGATCGAACAATCGACCCAAACGCGACCCAGACCGCCGCCGCGAGCGGCTCGCTGTAGGCTTGGTGTTGGCCCGTCTTCAAGATCGTGAGCCACACCGTCCCGTCCCCGAGCAAGTGCGTGCGGGCACGAAGAACGTAGAGCGCCGCGCAGAACAAGAGAAGCAGCGCGACGAGCTTGGGGAATCGCGACGCGTCGGGTGGGCCGGGGGCCGTGTCGCGTTCCTCGGCAGGCGCCGCGGAGGACTTCGCAACGCACCCGCAGAAGGTGAGAGCCGCCGCGCCAAGAAAGAGAGCGACCAAGGCGGTCCTCACGCCGCCCTGCAGAAATCCGAAGGAGTGGAGGCCCCACGCGAGTGGGCCCGGGCTTTGGCTCGCGAGCAGCATCGCCGCGAAGTAGGCGATGCAGAATCCGAGGAAAACGAAACGCGCGGCTCGAATGCTCACAAGACTTGGGATCTTACGACGAGGGGAATAAAAATGCGCCCCCGGCTGGGGGGCGCATTCACGTGGTCTTTGGATGAAGTCTACGCGGCCGTCGCTGCGGCCGTGAATCGGCCTACGCGCACCCGCTCGTGGCGCCGCAGTTCAGGCACGAGTAGCACGCCCCGCGACGGACCATGATGGAGCCGCACTCGGCGCAGGGAGGCGCGTCGGACTGCGTCACGAACGAGCGATCGTCCGCACCCTCGCCGTGGCCGTTCGCGCCGCCGTTGATCAGCTTGAGCTGCACTTCCGCCACCGCCTGAACGCCGCCCGCCTCCAGCGGATCGTCCTTCGCCGCCTCGTGCTGCGTCGACGCCGGCGTCTCGCCCAGGAACTTGATCCCGAGCCAGCGGAAGATGTAATCGACGATCGATTTCGCGATCGGGATGTCCGGGTTCTTGGTGAAGCCGTGCGGCTCGAACCGGATGTGGCTGAACTTGGTCACGAGGAGCCGGAGCGGGACCCCGTGCTGGAGCCCGAGCGAGACGGCCGTCGCGAAGGAGTCCATGACGCCGCTCAGCGTGCTCCCGGCCTTCGCCATGACGATGAAAATCTCGCCGGGCGTGCCGTCCTCGTACATGCCGACGGTCAGGTAGCCGTCGTGTCCGGCCACGGAGAACTTGTGCGTGATCGACTGCCGCTCGTCGGGGAGACGCCGCCGCTTCGCGACCGGCGCGCTCGCCGGAGCGACCTTCGCGCCGCGGTCTTCCTTGCTCGTCGAGAGGGGCTGGCTCCGCTTCGAGCCGTCGCGGTAGATCGCGATCGCCTTGATCCCGCCCTTCCACGCTTCCATGTAGGCCTCGGCGATGTCCTGCGCCGTCGCGTCCTCGGGCATGTTCACGGTCTTCGAGATCGCGCCGGAGACGAACGGCTGCACCGCCTCCATCATCCGGATGTGGCCCATGTAGTGGATCGTGCGGCTGCCGTTCCTCGGCTTGAACGCGCAATCAAATACGGGAAGGTGCTCATCCTTGAGCGCGGGTGCTCCTTCGATCGTCTCGTGCTCGTCAACATACCGCACGATCCGAGCCACCTCATCCTCCCCGTATCCGAGGCACCGAAGCGCCTCAGGCACCGTATTGTTGACGATCTTGAGCATGCCCCCGCCCGCCAGCTTCTTGTACTTGACGAGGGCGATGTCAGGCTCGATTCCGGTCGTGTCGCAATCCATCATGAACGCGATGGTTCCGGTCGGGGCGATGACGGTGACTTGGGCGTTCCGGTAGCCGTGCTCGACGCCCAGGTTGTAGCTCTCTTCCCACGTGGACCGCGTGGCCTCCATGACGTCCTTCGGTACGAAGCGTGAGTCGATCTTCTCGATGGCCGAGCGGTGCTTGCGAATGACGCGGAGCATCGGCTCGCGGTTTTTCTCGTAGCCGAGGAACGGTCCGGTCACCGCGGCGATCCGCGCGCTGGTCGCGTAGGCGTGCCCGTGCATGAGCGCCGTAAGCGCGGCCGCCACCGCGCGGCCCGGATCGCTGTCGTAGGGGGTCCCCCACGACATGAGGAGCGCGCCCAGGTTCGCGTAGCCGAGACCGAGCGGCCGGTAGTCGTGGCTGTTCTGCTCGATCTTGGGCGTCGGGTAGGACGCATTGCTGACGATGATCTCCTGCGCGGTGATCATCGTCGCGACGGCGTGCTTGTACTTCTCGACCTCGAACGTGCCGTCCTCGGTGAGGAATCGCATGAGATTCAGCGAGGAGAGGTTGCACGCGGTGTCATCGATGAACGAGAACTCACTGCACGGGTTCGTCGCGTTGATGCGCGCCGTATTCGGGACGCAATTCCAATCGTTGTTCGTCGTGTCGAACTGGAGGCCGGGGTCGCCGCACTGATGCGCCGCCTCGCAGATCATCTTCATGAGCTCGCGCGCGCGGTGGGTCTCGACCGGCGCGCCCGTCGTGACCGCCTTGGTCGTCCACTTGCCGTCCTTCTCGACCGCCTGCATGAACTCGTCGGGGACGCGCACCGAGTTGTTGGAGTTCTGGAAAAAGATCGACGAGTAGGCCGGACCGTTGAGCGAGGGGTCGTAGCCGACGTCGATCAGCGCCCACGCCTTCTTCTCCTCCTCGGCCTTGCACTTGATGAACTCGACGATGTCGGGATGATCGACGTTTAGGATCACCATCTTCGCCGCGCGGCGCGTGCGGCCGCCCGACTTGATGACGCCGGCGAAGGCGTCGAATCCCTTCATGAAGGAGACCGGTCCGGACGCGGTGCCGCCGCCCTGGATCGCCTCCTTGGAAGAGCGAAGCGAGGAGAAGTTGGTCCCGGTGCCCGAGCCCCACTTGAAGAGGAGCCCCTCGGTCTTCGCGAGGGTCAAAATGCCGTCCATCGTATCGGTGACCGAGTTGATGAAGCAGGCCGAGCACTGCGGCTTGACCTCGACGCCGCAATTGAACCAGACGGGGCTGTTGAAGGCGGCCTTCTGGTGGAGAAGGATGTAGGTCAGCTCGTCTTCAAACGCCTTCGAGTCGGCCTCGGTGGCGAAGTAGCCCTGGGCGCGGCCCCAGCCTGCGATCGTCGTCGCGACGCGGCCGATCAGCTGCTTGATCGAGCGCTCGCGCTGCGGGGTGCCCATCTGCCCCCGGAAGTACTTGGAGGCCACCACGTTGGTCGCCATCTGCGACCAGAACTTGGGGAACTCCACGTCGCGCTGCTCGAAGACGATCTGACCATGCTCGTTCGAGATGACGGCCGTGCGGAGCTCCCATTCGACCTCGTCGTAGGGATTCTCGCCGGGCCGCGTATAGACGCGGGGGAAGCGGAGACCCGCTCTGGTCTCGACCCCGAATTCCCGTTTCCCCTGTGTCTCCATAGCCACGATTCCCTCTAAAACAGCCATTCCCTCGTTGAATGTCGTCCCCTCGCTGCCCAAGTCCCTCATCATCGCCGAACCCCCATCCAAAGGTGCGTTCCCCACCCAAGGCGCCGCTTCCTGCGGCCGCCATCACCCGGCCGAGATGCGACCGGGGATCCTTCCGGAAACAGGGGTCGAAATGTACCGGAGGGGGTCCGAGCACCGTCAAGAGGGAAAACACAACATCTTGGGGCGACGCCCAATTATACCGCAATCCCTTGAGGTGGAAAAGAGCTTACCGATGCCATTTTGCGGCCCTGGCCGTTCCGTTTTGGCGCATTCCTATCGTCCGCGGAGGCCCCTGCCGATGATTCCGGAGCGCCCGTAAGCCTCCCGGCGGGGTGCCCGGGACGTTAAAAAAAAGTTACGAAACCGGGTCGATCAGACGCCGGTCGGGGCTCGAAATTTCTCCACGCGGACCCGATTCTGATACGGTCCCGACTTTCGAGCCTCCCGGCACCCTGTGCCCGGCGGCGCCAGCGTCAGAATCGGAGGCGTCATGCCCGATATCCGCCATTCCATCGAGATCGCGGCGACACCCGAGTCGCTGTTCCGCCTCGTCTCGGTCGCCTCCGGGCTCTCCCAGTGGTGGGCCGAGGACACCCGCGAAGGGGAAAGGGGCGCGGTCGAGCTGGGCTTTTTCAACCGCGCCACCACTTACCGTCTCCACCCGGAGGGGATGGTGCCGGGCCGGAGCGCCGTCTGGCGCTGCGATTCGGGGAAGGAGTGGGCGGGGACCCGGATCGTCTTCGCCCTCGAGCAGGCGAATTCCGGAACGCTCCTTCGCTTCGAGCACGCCGCCTGGCGCCAGATCACCGACTACTTCGTGAGCTGCAACACCACCTGGGGTGGGCTCCTCTTCCGGCTCAAGGCCGCGGCCGAAGGGAAGAACCCCGGCCCCCTCTTCAGCGCGAGCGGGCTCGCATAGTAAGGGTGATGCCTCGCGCCCTTGCGGTCACGCCCCGCGCCTAGTACCCCGGGAACTCCTCGAAGCGGATCTGGTCTTCCTCGATCCCTACCGTCTTGAGCGCTCCCACCGCCCCCTGGACGAACCGCTCCGGACCCGCGACGTAATAGATCGCCGAGTTTCGGTCGGTGGGGAGCAGGTCGTCGAGGAGGTCTGGGGCGACTCTCCGGCGCTCGCCCTTCCAGCCCCGGGCCGATCGCGCGACCTGGGTCATGGTCGGGACGTAGATGAAGCGGGGACGCCCCGACGCGGTTGCCGTCGAGGCGCCCGCAGCACCTGAGTTGCCGCCGCGCTTCTTCTTCCCGGTCGAAGTCTCCTTTGCGCTCTCCACGCCCCACCGGATCAGCTCCTCGAGGAACGGCGCTTCCTCCGGCGTGCGGTTCGAGTGGATGAGCGTGAGGGTGTGATCGAGAGAGCGCTCGCGCGTGTCCTCGACCATCGACCGAAACGGCGTCACCCCGATGCCGCCTGCGAGCAGGTAGACGTCGGAGGGCTTGCTGGGCAACGTGAACGATCCGTACGGCCCGTCGATCTCGAGCGCCGTGCCGAGCGGGGCCTCGACGAGGCTTCGCTTGAAGGCGCTCCCGCGGTCCCGCGTCGCGACCAGGAGTCGCTCCTTTCCAGGCGCGTCCGCGATGGAGAACGTGCGGCGGTTTCCCGCCTCGTCGGTGTAGCGCGGCTCCGGCTGAATGACGTCGACGGTCTGTCCTGACTTGTACGCGAAGGGCTTTCCCCCCACGTCGAACCGAAACGCGTAGGTAGCGTCCGCGATCTTCTCGCGCTCCGCCAGCCTCGCGGCGAGTTTTGCCATCGATTGCTCCTTTTCAGGGGATGTACTTCGACTTGGGCGAACCGCCGGCTCCTTGTGCCGCGAGCCACGACCGGCGTCCTTGCCGATCCCGGCGATCCACCCATCAACGTTTTGATGGTGTCCCGGCGCCAGCGCTTCAAGATCAGGATAAACGGTTGTGGGGGAATTAGATGTAGGACGAACCCTGACGGGGAGCGGGGCGGGGTCGCTGGGGGGCGCCAAGGATTCTCGCCAGGGCCGAGGCGCCATCCTTGGCGGGGGCAGGATCCTCGGAGAGAAGAGATCCTCGGCCCTCGAGGCGAGAGCCTGAGAATAGTGGGGGACGTGGCGGTCGCGCGCCAAGGAAATTTTCGTGGAAGGCCATCACTGGTCCCGGGTCGCGGCAGGCGGCTATACTGCCGCGGTCGCATCTGCGGAGCGCCGTCCGGGCCGCGTTTGGTCCTCTGCCTCGAGAACCGGGGGTATTGATGTCCGACGAGAAACAACCCGCGCCTAAGTCCGACAAAGGCTCCGGCGCGATCGCGGCCTTGCTCGACGAGGATCGCGCCTACCCGCCGAAGGCCGAGTTCACGAAGCAAGCCAACGTCCAGGACGACTCGATCTACGCCCAGGCGGAGAAGAACCCCGAGAAGTTCTGGGCCGGCATCGCCTCCGAGCTGGATTGGTTTACCAAGTGGGAGAAAGTCTTGGAGTGGCGTCCCCCCGACGCGAAGTGGTTCGTCGGCGGGAAGATCAACGTCTCCTACAACTGCATCGACCGCCATCTGCGCGGCGCGAGGAAGAACAAGGCCGCGATCGTGTGGGTGGGCGAGCCCGGCGACCGGCGAACGCTCACCTACTGGGATCTCTATCGCGAGGTTTGCCGCTTCGCGAATGGGCTGAAGAAGCTCGGCGTCGCGAAGGGCGACCGCGTCGCCATCTACATGCCGATGGTTCCCGAGCTGCCGATCGCGATGCTCGCGTGCGCGCGGATCGGTGCGGTGCACTCGGTGGTCTTCGGCGGCTTCTCCGCCGAGGCGCTCCGAGACCGGATCAACGACGCGCAGGCCAAGGTCCTGATCACCGCCGACGGCGGCTATCGGCGCGGCCAGATCGTGCCATTGAAGCGCGACGCCGATGAGGCCGTGAAGGGCGCGCCCACGATCGAGCACGTCGTCGTCTTCAAGCGCGGGGAATTCCAGGTCCACATGAAGGAGGGTCGCGACCACTGGTGGCACCGGCTGGTCGACGGGATCGCCGACACCTGCTGGCCCGAGCCGATCGACTCGGAGGATCTCCTCTACACCCTCTACACGAGCGGCACGACTGGGAAACCGAAGGGAATCGTTCATACGACCGGCGGCTACCTGACCGGCGTCTACGCGACGACGAAGTGGGTGTTCGATCTGAAGGAGGAGGACGTCTTCTGGTGCACCGCCGATTGCGGCTGGGTCACCGGGCACTCCTACATCGTCTACGGGCCCTTGTCGAACGGCGCCACCGTGGTGATCTACGAGGGCTCGCCCGACTGGCCCGAGAAGGACCGCTTCTGGCAGATCATCGAGGAGCTGGGCGTCACGGTCTTCTACACCGCACCCACCGCGATCCGGGCGTTCATGAAGTGGGGCACCGAGTGGCCGGGGAAGCATCGGCTGACGTCTTTGAGGCTGCTCGGCTCTGTCGGGGAGCCGATCAACCCCGAAGCGTGGATCTGGTACCAGCAGAACATCGGTGGCGGGATCTGCCCGGTGGTCGATACCTGGTGGCAGACGGAGACCGGCATGATCCTGATCTCGCCGCTGCCCGGCGTGACGACGACGCGGCCCGGGAGCGCGACGCGGCCCTTGCCTGGTGTTGTGGCCGACGTCGTGGACGAGAAAGGCGAGTCGGTCGGAGTCGGCGGCGGGTACCTGGTCTTGAGGAAGCCCTGGCCCGCGATGCTGCGCGGCATCTACGGCGATCCCGCCCGCTATCGAGAGCAGTATTGGTCGCGGTTCCCCGGCGTCTACTTCACCGGGGACGGCGCGAAGCGGGACAAGGACGGGAATTTCTGGCTATTGGGCCGCGTCGACGACGTGATGAACGTCGCGGGGCACCGGATCTCGACGATGGAGGTCGAGAGCGCTTTGGTCGATCACCCCGCGGTGGCCGAAGCCGCGGTGGTTGGTCGTTCGCACGACTTGAAGGGCACGGCGATCGTCGCGTTCGTGACGATCAAGGACGCGCACCCCGCTTCGAAGGATGCCGGTTCGTTCGGGCCCGGCCTCATGGACGACCTCAAGGAGCACGTGGTCAAGAAGATCGGCAAGATCGCGCGTCCGGATGAGGTCTTGTTTACGGTCGATTTGCCGAAGACGCGGAGCGGGAAAATCATGCGGCGGCTGTTGCGTGACATTGCGGAAGGGAAGGCGGTGGGGGATACGACGACCTTGGCCGACCCCAACGTGATTGCGCGCCTGAAGTCGAAGTACGAGGAGCAGGAGGGGTGAAGATCGGCAGGCTCGGCGTAGTTGGTGTCGCGGTCGCTCTGCTCGTCGAGCGGCGGACCCGGGAAACGGATCCGCCGCTATTTTTGCTTCTAAGTCTACTTAGCCGTTTGTGAGCGAGAGCGACAAGAGCGCGGTCTTGCCAAAGCCCTGAATCGTGTAGCCGTTCGTCGACACCACGGTCGTGCCATAACGACCCTGAGCGGCCGGGGCCACCCACAGCGCAGCCTCGTCGACCACGCCGGTGAACGGGTTGGTCGGATACGTGCCGCTCGGCATGTTCAACTTCACGGCCGCCGCATCCGCCGCCACGGGGTAGGTACCCGTGTTCTTGACGGCGAAGTCCTCGATCGCCAGCTGGAAACTATGCATATTCGCCTTCACGCTCGCCTCGCGTGCGCGATCCTGCATTGCGATGAAGTTCGGGATCGCAATAGCCGCGAGGATCCCGATGATGACGACCACGATCATAAGCTCGATCAGTGTGAAGCCCTTCTCGTTGCGAATCATTGGATTCCACTCCCCTCGTTGTCGGGTTTACGGCGCCTCCATGTCTGCCGCGTACATAGACCTAGCATCAGGGGTGCCAAACTGAGGGAATCGAGTGAATCGCGGCTCTTCATCGAGTTTCGGGGGATCCTGTCGTAGGACAAACTGCCGTGCGGGCGATGGATTGGGTGCTTCCGCGCCGATCGTGGCTCGAACCGGCCACGGGAGAGATCAGCGCTTGGCGGCCTTGACCAGGGTTTCGAGCTCCGCTCGCGTCTGGCTGGCTTCGTTCCCGCTCATCGGCCATGACTGGACGATCCGATCGACGTCGAGCTTCTGTTCCGTGAGCCAGGCCAGGAGCGGGGCCGCTCGCTTGCTGGCGCGGAGCTTCCCGCCGGCGCGGACCCAGCCCAGCTCCGCCTCGAAGAGGAGCTTGGCGCCGGGGAACCAGAAGACGACGAACTCGTCCGTGTGCTGGGACCGCTTGCCGTAGTTGATCGCGACGAGCTGGTTCGTCGAGTCGGTCAGCTCGAGACGATCCGCGAACGTCCGGATCGTGACGGGTCGAGGCTTACGCGCGAGACGGTCCGGCTTCGACTCGAAGGGATACCCCGAGATCTCCCGCACGTACGCCTCGTTCCCCGGAGTCGTGATCACCGTCGCGCCCTCGGCGATCATTGCGCGAACCCCGCCGACGTAGTGCGGATGGTGGTGGCTGAAAAGGGCGTAGCGGATCGGCTTGCTGGGCCATTGGCGCCGCGCCGCGTCGGCCAGCCGCTCGCCATTCGCGCTACCCACGGCGAATTCGATCACCGCGAGATGGTCGGCGAACTCCACGATCATCGAGCGCGAGTCGACGTCCTCCATCTCCGCGGCCCAGAGCCCCGGAGCGAGGGGGACGATCTTCGGCTCTCCGACGAGCGAGTCGGCGTCGGCCGTGGGTGGCTCGAAGGAGGCGGGCGACACCAGCAGCGACTCTGGGAATTCCTGCTTGGGTGAGCCGACGACGTGCTCCACGAGCCGCCACTGCGAATCGCGCTCGTGGACCACCACGAGGGCTTCCCGGGGAAGCACCTCCAATCCCTCATAGGTATACGCCACCGAGTCAATCACGTCGCCGAGCCGCGGATGCGCGCGCCGCTCCGTGTAGGTGAATCGGGGCCCGTCGAACATGAAGTCGCTGCCCCCGGTCCTCTCTTGGAGTCGCGCGAGTCGCCCCAGCTGCGACGGAATGCCGGCCACCGCCTGGAGGCGCCCGAGGCGGCGGCTCTCGCCCGCGAGGAGCTGCCACGCTCCCCCGGGCGCGTCCCGATGGAAGACGCTCTCGCGCACCGCGAGGTAGGTCTCGGGGACGCGGGCCGAATCGCCTTCCGCCCAAGTCGTCCAGTCGACGCGCGAGCGGCCTTTGCCGTCCGTTACGTAAATCGCCATGGAGTGGAGAGGCCGCGTCTCGTGGGGTCTCCGAAAGTGGCCCTCGAGCCAGACGGTCCCCTCGTACCGGATCCGGGCCGGCTTCGCCGGAACCGGAACCGAGGCTGGAAGCGAGGAATCATCGGCTCGCCCGATGCCGGTCGCGGCGCTCAGGACCACGGCGATACCAAGCAGCAGCGCCATGAGTGTCGGGAATGGGCGTCGGCAGGAGAGGAAATTCATAGGTAGCCTATAAGGATACCAGCATCGTCCCCGCGCCGCCATTCGGTGCTATTCTCACCGCGCATGCCTCGCACCATCACCCCCCGCCTCGGCCTCTTGGCCTTCGGCCATCTCACGATCGACTCGTACTCGAGCTTCTTCTCGCCGCTCCTCCCGCTCCTAGTGCACAAGCTCCATCTGAGCCTCACCCTCGTGGGGACGTTGGTGGCGCTCTCCTCCATCACATCGTCGTTCTCGCAGCCCCTCTTCGGCCTCATCTCGGATCGCATGCGGCGCCCCTGGTTCGTGGCGTTCGGGCCGCTGACTGCGGCGGTCTTCATGAGCGGGTTGGGACTCGCGCCGAGCTATGGGGCGCTGCTGGCGCTCCTCATGCTCGGGGGTCTGGGCGTGGCGGCGTTCCATCCGCAGGCGGCGGTCTTGGCGTCGCAGGTATCGGCGCGGCGGAACGTCTCGATGGCCTTCTTCATCACCGGCGGAACGATCGGGTTCTCCGTCGGACCGATGTTCGCGGTGGGGGTCGTCTCGGCCTTCGGCCTCGAGTGGACCTGGGTGGCGGCCGCACCGGGGCTCGTGGCGTCCGCTCTCTTGCTCGCCTGGTTCTCCCGCGTGCCCCCGCGTCCGCGCCACGAGGCCCGACACGTCCCGCTCCGCGAGCTTCGCCCGGTCGCACGGCCGCTCTCGCTTCTCTACTTCGCGACGGTGTCGCGCTCGACCGTGTCGTACGGCTTCATGACGTTTCTGCCGCTATACCTGAACGCGCGCGGCTACCAATTCTCGCAGAGCGGCGCGATGGTCTCGGCCTACTTGCTCCTGGGCGCCCTTGGCGGATTCTTCGGCGGGTGGCTTTCCGAGCGCATCGGGGGCCACCGGCTGATCGTCCTGTCGTTCCTGGTCGCGGCCCCGCTCTATTTCGGCTTTCTGGTCTTGCCGGACGCGCTCGGAATCCCGTGCGTGATCCTGGGGTCGTTCGCGCTCCAGTCCTCTCTCTCGGTGAACGTGGTCTTGGGGCAGGAGCTCTCGCCGAGGCATTCCTCGGCGATCTCGAGCCTCCTGATGGGAGCCGCGTGGGGAATGGGGGCGCTCCTCATCGGGCCGATCGGAGCGCTCGCGGATCATTACGGGTTGCACGCCGCGCTGGCCGTGCTTTCGTGCGCGCTGCTCGGAGGCCTCACCTGCGCGATGCTCCTTCCGGGGACGCGCCGACCCGCTCCGGTCGTCGAGCTGCCGTAGCCTACGTTTCCGCGCGATACTCCAGCACCGACCAGTAAATCCAGAGAGAGAGGCAAGCGGCGAGACCGAGAGACGCGTTCCAGAGAGCCAGCAGGGTCGACGCGACGTAGACGCCGAGCCCGAACCGGTAGGCGTTCCGTATTCTCAGGACGACCGCGTCGGGAACGCCGTGTTTGAGGAGACGGCGCTTTGTCGCCGTGGCCCAGAACGCGTTGAAGGTGATGCTTATGACCACGAAGGTGCCGATGTAAAACGCGGCGGCGACCCGCTCGCCCGGCGTGCCGAGATATTCAGCGAGAACCGCGGTCGGGAACGGAACGAATGTGACCAGCAGGAGCATGAACCCGTTCGCGAAGAGGAAGGGCGAATCGATCTTGTGGATCAGGCGGAACAGGCCATGGTGATTGATCCACATGATGAGGATCGCGCCGAAGCTCCCGAGAAACGCGACCATCGAGGGCCACAGCTTGAGGAGGGCGAGGAACAGGTCCCGGCCGCTCGCTCCCACCGGCAAGTGCGGGACCTTGAACTCGAGCACGAGCAGCGTGATCGCGATGGCGAAGACTCCGTCGCTGAACGCCTCGACCCGTGCCGTCTCCTTTTCGATGGATTCAGCCACGCGGTTCTCCTTCCTTCCCCTAGATTCCGGTTTCCCAGGCGCTTGAGCCTGCTATCCTGCCCCAGTCAACCATAGGAGGGTCAGATGGTCCATATCCCAGCACTCTGGATCCCGCTTCTGCTTTCCTCGGTTCTCGTCTTCATCGTCAGCGCGATCATTCACATGGTGCTCGGCTACCACCGCTCCGATTACAAGAAGCTCCCCTCCGAAGACGCGGTTCTCGAGGCGCTCCGCAAGTTCAACATTCCGCCGGGCGACTACCATTTCCCGCGCCCGGACAGCATGAAGGCGATGAAAGACCCGGCATTCATCGAGAAGTGCACCAAGGGCCCGATCGGCATGATGACCGTCATGAAGGCCGGCCCGCCGTCCATGGGGAGAGAGCTGTTCCAGTGGTTCGTGTACATCGTGGTCGTCGGGATCTTCGCGGCCTACGTGGCGGGCCGCGCGCTCGCTCCGGGCGCGCCCTACCTCGCGGTCTTCCGCTTCGTGGGCACCACCGCCTTCGCTTGCTACTCGATGGGACTGATCCAGAATCACATCTGGTACAAGCGTTCCCGGAGCGCGACGTTGAAGTCGATGTTCGACGGCCTTGTCTACGCGTGCCTCACCGCGGGCGTCTTCGGCTGGCTGTGGCCGGACTAGGGGCGAGGCGCGCACGCGGGTGAGCCAAACCGAGCCCCTCATCCGCAACATCTCCGACACCGCGCGCTGGGTCGCGGTCTACCGCGCGCGCGAGTCGGAGCGGCCGGACGCGCTCTTTCGCGATCCGTTCGCGGCCCGCCTGGCGGGGCAGCGCGGCGAGGAGATCGCGGCCGAGGTGCTCCGGCGCTCGCGGAACGATTGGTCTCTCGTCATCCGGACCAACCTCTTCGACACCTTCATCGCCGATTACGTCGGCCGGGGCGGCGACACGGTGGTCAACCTGGCCGCCGGTCTCGACGCGCGGCCCTACCGGATGGACCTGCCGTCCTCGCTCCGATGGGTGGAGGTCGATCTCCCGGAGATTCTCGACTATAAGGAGGGAATTCTGGCGGGGGAGAAACCCCGATGCGCGCTCCGGCGCGTCCGCCTCGACCTCGCCAACCGCGAGGCGCGGCGCGCGCTTTTCGCGGAGCTGGGGCGCGAGTCGAAGGCCGCCCTCGTCGTGTCCGAGGGTCTCATCGTCTACCTCACCGCGGAGCAGGTCGCCGGGCTCGCGGAGGATCTGGCGGCGCCGGCCGGCTTTCGGTGGTGGACCCACGATCTGATGTCCCCTGGGCTCAGGAAGATGGTCATGCGGCAGATCGGCTCCCTCTTGAACGAGGCGCGCGCGCCGCTTCGGTTCAGCCCCGAGGAAGGACCGGGATTCTTCGTCCGTTACGGTTGGCGTCCGGTCGCCGTCCATTCGATGCTCAAATGGGCGGCGAAAAAGAAGCGGCTGCCCCTCCTGTTGCGGCTCGCCGCGCTCCTGCCCGAGTCGCAGGGCCGGCAAGGCTCGCACCCCTGGGGCGGCGTATGTCTTCTGGAGCGATCGGCGGCGGAAAGGGCTACTTAGGCAGGACCAGCCGCAAGGAGTAGAGCGCCTCGTCCCGCCCGGTGTCGTTGTCCGCGATCAGGATCAGGAGCTGGTCCCCGTTCGCCAGGCGTCCGCCGAACGCCATCCCCTCGAAATTGGAATTCGTGAATCCGGAGTTCAGCTCCCAGAGCAGGGTTTTCCGGGCGGGCGTGTAGGCGCGTCCCTCCAGACCAACCGCGAATTCTCCCCGCGAGACATCCGTCGCATCGGTCACGTCCACCAGGTAAATCCGGTTCCTGAAATTCGCGGATCCGGTGGAATCGCCCGCGAACGATCGCTCCAGAGCACGGAGCCGACCGTCGCTCAACGCCAGCAGCTCGGACAGCCCCCTCACGTCGTTCCTCGCGAGAAAGAAGGGCGAGGTGATTCGGGCCGGGTAGCGGTCGATTTCGTATGGGTACTGGGCGAGGGGCCGCATCTGGTCGTCGAGCTTCTGCAGTCGCACGACGGCCCCGGCGGAGTTGGTGGCGGAGGCCCCGTCCACCGTGAGCGGGCCCTCGTTCGCGGTCCAGAACCCCCCGGGGCCGCGCGCGAGCGATTCGAATCCCAGGTTGACGCGGATGGTCTCGAAGACGCGGAGCATGGGATGAGAGTCGACACGGACAAGCTCCGTCATCCGGCCGCTCGGGAGCGCGTATCGCTCGAGAGAGGGACGGTGGAGATCCGTTCCGGTGCGCTCGTTCGCGATCCAGACCGACTGGCTGGTGGCGTCGAGGGCGATCGCCTCGCGATCCTTGCCCAGGACCGAGTCGGGCAGGTGCGCGCCGAGGGAATCGAGCAGGCGGATCGGCTTTCCGAACCGTGCCGCGCGGATCTTGCCCGTGATCGAGTCCACCTGGATCGTCAGCGGATGCAGGCAAGCGTGCTCATCGCCGATGGCGAGATATTGATCGCCTCCGAGCGAGACGATGCCACTCAGCCCTTCGGGGCGCAGGGCGCGCTCGCCGACGGCGGGCGCTTCGAAGTCATAGCGGCCGACGGGAATGAGACGAACGCCGCCCGGGGCCGCTGCGACGCCGGGCGCAGGGGCGGTTGCGGGTGCGGGCGTGGTCGCGGGCGCGGGCGTGACGCAAAGGGCGAGGAGCCCCGAAGCGAGGAGGAGCCGGCCCAGCATCAGTTTCGGGAGCAACGGCGATTCCTGAGGGTGGAAAGTGTCGATGCGCCTGTTATTCTCCCCACGCACGATCCCTTCGTGCCCACGCCCAATACGGGGGAGAGTCGCCCATGAACCTGGATCCGCGGACGCTCGCCGGAACGCTGGCCTGCCTTGCCTTGCTCGCCTGGAGCGGATCGGGGTCGGCGCAGGTTCCGGACAAGTTCACGAATCTCAAGATTCTCCCGAAGACCATCGCCAAAGACGATCTCATCCAGACCATGCGCCAATTCTCGATCGGCTTGGGCGTCCGGTGCAACTACTGTCATATGCAGGCCGACAGCGGGAAAGGCAACAAGATGGACTTCGCCTCCGACGCGAAGAAGGAGAAGGAAATCGCGCGGGGAATGATGAGGATGGTCGACTCGATCAACAAGAAGCTGATTCCGAAGACCGGAATCAAATCACCGGCCAAAGTTCAGTGCGTCACGTGCCACCGCGGCGTCGAGACCCCGGAAACGCTGACCGATCTGTTGAAAAAGACGGTCAAGAAGGACGGCATCGATGGGGCGATGCAGCGATACAAGGAGCTTCGGGGGAAATACTACGGGAGCGGGGCCTACGACTTTGGGCCCGGATCGTTGAGCGCGCTCGCCGAATGGCTGGCCCGCGACCGGAAGGACACCGACGGGGCGATTTCCATCATGAAATTCAGCATCGATCGAGACCCCCTGGTGGCCGACAGCTACGTTCTTCTCGGCACCTTCCAGATCACGAAGGGCGACAAGGCCGCCGCGATCGAGAGCCTTTCGCACGCGTTGGAGCTGGACCCGGAGAACCGTAAAGCGCAGGACCTCCTGAAGGGGCTCCAATCCGGCCAGTGACGGAGCGTTCGTGACCACCACCTTCCCGACGACGATTGGGCCCTACCGGATCGACCGCGAGCTGGGCCGAGGCGGCATGGGCGTCGTCTTTCTCGGACACGACACGCGGCTCGATCGTGCTGTCGCGATCAAGGTCCTCCCCCCCGAAGTGGTGGCGAGCGCGGAGCAGCTCCAACGCTTCGAGCGCGAGGCCAGGTTGCTTGCCTCGCTCAGTCATCCCAATATCGCGGCGATTTACGGTGTTGAAGAGAGCGAGGGGGCGCGATACCTGATCCTCGAGCACGTCGAGGGCGAGTCGCTCGCGGAGCGGTTGGGCCGGGGGCCGCTGCCACTCGCCGACACGCTCGACATCTGCCACCAGATAGCCTCGGGGATCGAGGCGGCGCACGAAGGCGGCGTCATCCACAGGGATCTGAAGCCCGGAAACGTGATGATCACGCCGAGTGATGTCGTCAAGGTGCTGGACTTTGGCCTAGCGAAGGGAAAGGTCGCGGACTCTGATCTTGGGCGGTCGCCGACATTTCCGACCTCGCCCACGTTCCCGCAGTCCCCGACAATCGCGCCTTCGCCGACGTACCACGCACCGACCACGATCCCGGGCGTGGTTCTCGGAACGGCGGCCTATCTCTCCCCGGAACAGGCCCGGGGAAAGCCGCTCGACCGCCGCACGGACATTTGGTCCTTCGGCTGTGTGCTCTACCAGTGCCTCACTGGGAGCCTGGCGTTCGAGGGCGAGACCGTCTCGGACACGATCGCGAGGATCTTGGATAGGGACGTCGATTGGTCGCGCCTGCCCGGGAACACGCCGCCGGCCATCCGCGCACTCCTGGAGCGCTGTCTCGAGCCCGACGCGAGGAAGCGGCTTCGGGACATGGGCGACGCTCGACTTGCCTTCGAGGAGCTGAAGGCGGGCCGGGGCGTCGCCGCCCCGCCAGCCGCGGCCGCGGTGGAGGGAGCGCCCGGGAAGAGGGGCCTTGGCGCGATGAGCGGCGCGATGCTCGGTCTCGGCATCGTCGTTGTCGGGGCCCTGGCCCTCATACTTTGGGGCGTGTTGGGTCTGGGCGGAGGTGGAGGGCGTGCCGGCCGCGCGGTTACGCGCGCTTCCGTCGAGATTCCGGTGGGATTGCAAGTGCTGCAATGGGAGATCGCACCCGACGGGCGAACCATCTTGATCCTCGCGCTGCCGCGCAGGACCGCGAAGGGAGAGGAGCCACAATCCCAGATCTACGCCCGGCGGATGGACCAACCTTCGTTCGAGCCAATTCGCGGGACCAGTCGAGCGAGCACCTTCATGCTGAGCCCGGATGGGAAGTCGATCTCATTTGTCGCCGCCTCCGAGCGATCGACTCAGACGCAGATGTTGAAGATGCCCACCGATGGAAGCGCCCCGCCCGTACCCATCGCGAAAGTGGATGTTGCTTTGCCCAGGCATCCGTCCTGGCTTGAGTCCGGCGATTTTCTCATTCCATCGACCAACGGTAAGGAATATTCACGCCTGCCCTCGACAGGCGGCCCGCCATCGAAGGCGCGACCATTCGATGCCCCGGGATTCGACGGATCGTTCATTTTCAGGCGCCCGCTACCCGGCGATCGGGGTGTCTTGCTCGAGGCGATCTCGTATGAGGGCGGCGCCTACCAGCTGGGCGTCGGCGTCCTCGACCTGAGGTCCCGGAAAACGAAGATCCTGATTCGCGACGGGGGGAGCGCGGAATACTCACCCACAGGGCATCTTCTATTCACGCGCGGAAACGCCCTACTCGCCGTTCCGTTCGATCTCGGGAGGCTGGAGGTGAAGGGGGAGCCGGTCGCGCTCCTGGGAGGACTGCGGGTCGTCGCGAGCGACGGGAACGCGGAAATCAGGCTAGCTTCCAACGGGACATTGCTCCACATGTTGGGTGGAAACGTCGGGCAGGACCGCCGCGCCGTGGTCGTGGATGCGGGAGGCAAGATCTCCGAGTGGTCGGGAGAGAGGCAGCCATTCGAGTCGCTCGTGAAGGCCTCACCAGACGGGAGTCGCTTCGCGGTCGTCATCGGGGACGCGGGGGGAATCTACGAGATCTGGGTCTCCGATCGAGGCGCCCCGGTCTCCCGGCGCGTGATCGCCGTCTCCGGAGTCGACGCCTATATGCCCGAGTGGTCCCCCGACGGTGCGAAGCTCGCCTTCAACCAAAACGGGCGAGGCAACGTCAACGGAGTCTACATCGCCAACGCCGACGGGAGCGGCGCGGCCTGGAGGATCGTCAAAGGCGAAGAGGACACTCCAGTCGTCCCGACGTCGTGGTCTCCGGACGGCGCACAGCTCCTCTGCTGCGCCCGACTCCCCTCCGGCCGAGCCGATCTCATGGTCGCACCGGTCTCCCAACCGCACGAGGTAGATGCGCGGAGGGTCTTCGGGGAAGGCCCGTCGCGCTGGTCGGGATGCTTTTCACCGGATGGTCGGATGCTCGCGTACATGTCCAACGAAACGGGACAGCACGAGGCCCACGTTTGTAGATGGGAACAGGGTGGTCCTGTGGGCCAGCCGATCCTGGCATCGCGGAACGGGGGAAACTACTGGCTGAGGTGGAGTCGGGACGGCAAGCATCTGTATTACGAGTCAAGTCAGAACGAGGTCGCGTCCGTCGACATCAGCACCACGCCGCGACTAAGCGCGTCGGCTCCGAAGATTGCATGGGACCTGGGCGCACTCCGGACCGTGAGCGATGGGAGCAGCTCCCTGTTCGACCTCCTGCCTGACGGCAACCTTCTCGTGATCCAGAAGGGCGAAGACGAAGACGATCTCACGCGCTTCGACGTCGCGTTCAATTTCTTCGAAGAAATGCGCGCGAAGCTCCGCAAGGGATCGAAGAGGTAGGTGCTGGGGAGGATGGTGGAGACCGGCAGTGTATAGTGCAATTTGCACGCGGCAATTAGTGGATTCCGCGAGAAAGACTGAATCCGACAGGAGTCGGACGGGTTCCAATTTGGTGGGGGCATGTCCACCTCATAAGACGTAGCTTGGTCTGGAGGTTTCCATGAAACGCACATCGATTTTATTCGGCTGTCTTCTGACACTCGCAGTTCTCGCGCTGGGTTTCGGCGCGCGCTCGGCCCCGACGACCTCTGCGCCGACGGAGGCCCAGGCTGTAGGGGAGCCGGCGTATCTGAATTGCACCGTCCGGGCCGTCGACGTGAAGACCAGGACCGTCGAAGTCATCACGGGCGTGGGCTACGCGCTCCGCCTCTATCGCATGAGTGTCGCTCCGGCCTGCGAGATCAGCGTCGGCGGGTCCGCGGCCGAGCTCAACAACATCAAGCCGGGCACGATTGTTCGGGTTCGCTACCAGCCCGTGCCTGCGGGGCCGAAGGCTCCCCCGCGGTTGATGGCGAGCGCCATTGAGACCGTTTCATTCTCGGAGAGCGGAGGTGTGCGGTGAGCCGCGCGGCCGCGACGTTCGCCGCGCTGACGCTGGGCGCCGTGATCCTCTGCGCGGGATGCGCCAAGCCTCCCAAGCCGGGTGAGCCGCTCGTCGGGCTGACCCCCGAGGAACGAGCGCTCTTCGACCGCGGCAAGGCTCGGTTCACGACGGTATTCACGCCGGGGACTGGTTTGGGTCCCACGTTCAACTCGGACGCTTGCGCCGAGTGCCACGAGGATCCGGCCGTCGGAGGCCGCGGCGACGAGGTCGAGGTGCACGTGAGCGCGTTTATGCCGGAGACCGGGTTCTGCGATCCCTTGGTCGACAAGGGTGGATTCGTGATCGAGCAAAAGGTGACGCCGGCGCTCCACGCCGCGCTCGGCATCGACAGCGAGCCACTGCCCCCCGACGCGACGGTCGCGCACCGAACGACGCCGGACGTCCTCGGCTTTGGCCTCTTGGACGCGATCCCGGATTCGGTCATCCTGGCCAACGCCGATCCCGACGATCGGAATCACGACGGAATCTCCGGCCGCCCCAACCGATTCTTCGACGGACGGATCGGACGCTTCGGCCGTAAGGCGCTCGTCCCGACGCTCGCGGAATTCAACAACGGAGCCTACGCGGCGGAGATGGGAATCACGAGCCCGGCCGTCCCCAACGAGGAGACGGTCGGAGGGCAGCCGATTCCAGCGGGCGTCGACTCTGTGCCCGAGCCGGAGATCAATCAGGAAGGGCTCGATCTGACCAACGCCTTCGTCCGCTTCCTCTCGCCGCCGGCGCCCGAGAAGCTCTCCAAGGTCGGGAAGCGCGGACGGCAGCTATTCACCGAGGTCGGATGCAACCGGTGCCACCTGCCGGCCCTCTGGACGGGGAACAACCCGGTGCGGGCGCTCCGGTACAAGAAGGTCGCCGCCTATACCGACCTTCTGCTCCACGACATGGGTCCGGAGCTGGCCGATATGTGCTTGGGTCAGGCATCGCCGTCCGAGTTCCGGACCGAGCCGCTAATGGGTCTTCGGTTCTCGGCAAACTCGGAAGGCGAGGGCGAGGCGAGCTTCCTTCACGATGGTCGGGCCAAGACGGTCGAGGAGGCAATTCGGATGCACGGTGGGGAAGGGGCGGCTTCGCGCGACAAATTCGCGGCGCTCTCAGAAGCGGAGCGGGCGGCTCTGATCAAGTTCCTAGAGTCTCTGTAACGCTCGGGGGTATAGAAGGTGGTGTCCCATGCAAAATGCTTGGGTCGGACTCATCGGGGCGTTCGCCGGCGCGCTGATCGTCGGGATCTCCCATTTCATCAGTGCCCGATCTCAGTTCAAGTGGGATAAAGGTTGGGAGCGGAGGACGCTGTACCGCTCCAAGCTCGAGGACCTCTACGCCGCGGTCGGCGATCTTCGAGGCGCCTATTTGGAGGTCGTCGCGGGCTGCGTCGCGCGCATGCCCAGTGACCGGATCGCAGCTCCCAAGGATTTCCCCGTGGAGCGGCTACGGATGCTGATCGGCTTCTACGCGCCCGAGGTCCGTCCGTTCCTCCCGAGGCTGGAGGAAGCGAGACGGGAATTCGGAGACGCCATGCTCCAGCTCATCGCGAGGCAGGAGATGAAGGACGTGCAGGGCTGGTCGGATGGCATCGGGCGCGTTGGGGGCGCCTTCAAGAGGCTCGACCTGATCTTTGACGAGATGGAGGACGAGCTGATCGCCCTCTCGAAGCGCTGGCTGCAGAACTAGGGACGGCGTCCCGGCGGCGAACCTCCGGCGACGCTACCCTTCCGAGCCTGCGAGCGCGCGCGCGCCCACGGCGAAGCCGACGACCCCGGCCGCGAGCAGAATGCCGACGGGGACCGCCATCTCTTGCGCCGAAAATCCCCGCCAGATCGCGCCCTCCACGGCGAGGACACCCCATTTCACCAGGCTGAAGTTGCTTACGCTCTGCATCCACGCAGGCATCGCGATCAGCGGGATCATGCCTCCGCCGGTCATCGACATGACGAGGAGCACCGCCCAGCCGGCCCCGGCGACCGCGGAGTGCGTGCGGCCGAAGACCGAGATCAGCATCATGAGTCCCGTGAAGCAGAACGCCGCCGCGACGAGCGCGACCGCCAGTGCGGGCGGGTTCGTGATCCGCACGTTGAAGACCACCGCGGCGAGGACGAGCAGCAGGGTCGCAGCCCCGAGGGCGGCGAGGAACGCGGCGAGCCCCTTCCCGGCGAGCACCTGGGACCTCGAGATCGGCGCGAGTCGAAGCCGGAGAAACGTTCCGCGGATCCGCTCGTGGACGATCGAGATGGCGAAGCTCATGCAGACCCCGATCAGAGCCCACATGACCGAGGACGGGAACGTGATCTCGTAGGCGTTCCGCGGCCCGTTCTCCTCCTCGGCGATGTCGATGACCTTGATCCTCGGGCCGCCCGCGCCCGCGGCGGTGGTAGCGGCGGCGCCGGTCGTGTCGCCGGCACCCTCCGTGGAGTCCAACGAAACCATGAAGCGCTCGAGATTGTTGAGGACACCGGCCGCGCGGCGCCGCTCTTCGGGGGATCGCGTGAGGTCGGTCTGGAGGGTCGCCAGGCTCTGGCGGATCATCTCGCGCCCGCTCCCGCCCGTCGAGAATTGCCCGCGCATCGTGGAGAATGTCGCGGCGGTCACAAGCCCCCGAAGATAGCCGGCCTCCGCGCGGCGACTGGGGTCCAGCCCGAGCTCGATCATCGCGCTGTCGCCTCCGAAGCCGAACGATCGGCCGGCGCCGGGCCAGAGCGCGACGTAGGCGACGAGCTGGCCCCGCCGCACGAGCAGACGCGCCGAGTCGAGGTCGGCCTCGCGCACGCGGAGCGCTTCCGATTTCTTGAGCTCCGAGAGGAACGCGCGGGCGTAGGGGCTTCCGTCCTTGTCCACGACCGCGATCGGCATCGCGGCCCGATTTCCGCTTCCGCCGGAGCTGATGGCGCCGAAGAAGACCGCCATCAGGATGGGAAAGAGAAGCACCCAGAAGAAGCCGGCCTTGTCCCGCGCCAGGAGCTTGAGGTCTTTGAGCGCGATCGTGAGGATGGCGTTCACGGTCAGTCCCTCAGCTTCTTGCCGGTGAGATGGAGGAACACCGCCTCAAGATCGGCCCGCTCGATCGAGACGTGTTGGAACGCGTCTCCCATTCCGGCGATCCGCCCGAGCACCTCCATGGGTCGCTCGGTTCGGACGCGGAGGGTATTCTCTTCCCACTCGCCGCCCAGATCCTCGAGCGCCGCCGGCTTTCGCGCGAATTCGACCTGCACGGTCGGCGGCCCACCGTGGGCGCGAAGCAGACCCTCGACGGTGTCGAGGGCCAGGATCTTCCCCCGGTCGATGATCGCGACGCGATCGCAGAGGCGCTGCGCCTCCTCCATGTAGTGGGTGGTGTAGACGATCGTCCGTCCCAGCCGCTTCAGCGATTCGATGTTGTCGAAGATGAGATTTCGCGACTGAGGGTCCACGCCGACGGTCGGCTCGTCGAGGAGGATCACGGGCGGGTCGTGGAGAATGCCGCTGACGAGGTTGAGACGGCGCTGCATCCCGCCGGAGTAGGTCGAGACGCGATCCTTCCTGCGCGCGGCGAGCCCCGAGAATTCGAGGGCCATCTCGATCCGCGTCTTCCGGACGTCGGCGCCCAGGTTGTAGAGCTTTCCGAAGAACTCGAGGTTCTCCTCGGCGGTCAGGTCCTCATAGAGCGCGATCGGCTGCGGCGCGACGCCGATCTTGGCTCGCACCGAGGGCCGCGTCGGGTCGGCCTCGCCGTCGAGGCGCACCTCGCCTGAGTCCGGACGAAGGGCGCCGACGACGCAGTGGATCGTCGTGGACTTGCCGGCGCCGTTCGGGCCGAGGAGGCCGAAACACTCCCCTCGCTCCACCTCGAAGGAGATCCCGTCTACGGCGACGGTCGCGCCGTACGATTTTTTGAGGTTCCGCACTTCGATCGCGGGCATGGTCAGACCGCGGAAGGTAGCATAGACTGCCCGCGATGACCCGCCCGGCTTGGGTTCCTGCCGCAGTCCTATGCGTGACCGTGTTTTGCGCGGCCGGATTGGCCGTCGCTTCCGACGGCGCGTCCGCGGCGGAGGTCACGGCCATCCGCTTCGGGCGCCTGATCGACGGAAGAGGGGGCGTCATCCCCGACGCGGTCGTCATCGTGGAAGGGGATCGCATCCGCGCTCGCGGCCCTGCGTCGAGCACCCCCGTGCCCGCGGGCGCCACGGTCCTGGATCTCTCCCGATTCACCGCGATTCCAGGTCTCATCGACGTGCATACGCACCTCACTTACTACTGGGATCACGCCGCCGGGACCAATCCGTGGGTTGAGCTCGGCGCCCGCCGCACGTCCGAGACGGTCTATCTCGCCCAGGAGAACGCGCGCCGGACCTTGGAAGCGGGCGTCACGACCGTGCGCGACCTCGGCTCCTGGGACTACATGGACATCGCGATGCGGGACCTGATCGCGCGCGGGGCGATGGTGGGGCCGCGGATGTTCGTCTGCGGGCACGGCCTTCATCCCACGTACACCCCGTTCAAGCCGGGCTATGCGGAGCCGGACGGCGGCCTGGCGGACGGGCCGGAGGCGGTTACGCGCGTCGTGCGGCAGAACATCGCCGCGGGCGCGGACGTGATCAAGCTCTACGGGTCGACCGGGAGCGCCGACGACGTCACGGGCGACCAGACGTATACGTTCGAGGAGATGAAGGCGGCGGTCGACGCCGCGCGCGCGCGGGGGAAGCGGGTCGCGATCCACTCCTACGGGCCGGACGGAGCGCGCGACGCGGTGCGGGCCGGCGCGACCTCGGTCGAGCACGCGACCGGCATGGACGATGGGACCATTCGGGAAATGGCCCGGCGAGGCGTCTATTACGTCCCGACGATCGACCACAACCGCTACTACGCGGAGCACGCCGCGGAATTCGGCTACGACTCGGCGGCCGTGGCCCGGCTCAACGACTACCGGACGCGAAATCTCGAGACGCTGCGGCACGCGATCAAGGCGGGGGTGAAGGTCGCGATGGGCTCCGACGCGGTCTTCACGATGTTCGGCGAGAACACCTGGGAGCTGGGCTGGTTCGTCAAGGCCGGCATGACGCCGGCGCAAGCGCTCGCGACCGCGACAACCAACGCTGCGGGGCTCCTCGGCATGGGGAAGGATCTCGGCGCGGTCGCGCCCGGCTGCTACGCGGACATCGTGGCGGTGGAAGGGGATCCGCTTACCGATATCGCGGCCGTGACGAAGGGCGTGCGCTGGGTGATGAAGGGCGGAAAGGTGGTCGTGGACCGGACCCGCTAAAGAGCTGAGGCTGCGTGCCGATAACTCATAGCATGCAACACCACAGCACCCGCGGCATCGGCATTCGCTTTCTGATCGGGCTCACGCTCCCGGTCACCGGCATCGCGCTCGTCCTCTGGACGGTGGTGCAGCTCTTCATCCTCCAGACATCGCGCATCTAGGTCCGCCGGGCCCCTCCCGCAATTCACGTCTCCCGCTCGATCCTCGCGAAGAACGACACGCCCCGCACGTTTTCGTCCACCTTGAGCGGCTGGTAGATCGACGGGAACGCCCTCGCGCGGCAGTCGAGCCGCTCGCAGAGCCGGCACGTGATCCCGACCGGCGCGGCCCCCGCCGGGTTCAAGAAGTCGAACCCATCCGAGTAGACCATCCGCTGCGCCGACTCGATGTCGCATCCCAACCCGATCGAATAGAGGACGTCGGGCGCGTGGTAGCCGCCGCGGTGCTTTCGGATCGTCCGCGCCACGGAGAAGTACATGGTCCCGTCGGGTAGTCGGTCGAGCTGAGCGCGGATGACTCCGGGCTGGAGGAAGGCCGCGTGCACGTTCCAGAGCGGGCAGAGGCCGCCGAAGCGCGGGAAGCGAAGGCCGGTGGCGCTGAATTTCTTCGAGATATTCCCGGCGATGTCGATCCGGACCATGTGAAACGGGATTCCCCGGGCGCCCGGGCGGTTGAGGGTCGTGATGCGATGGCAGACCTGCTCGAAATTGACGCGGAACCGGTGCCCCAGGAGATCCAGGTCGTAGCGCTCGTCCTCCGCGGCGCGGAAGAACGACTCGTAGGGCGTCAGGACGGCGCCGGCGAAATAGTTGGCCAGCGCGACGCGGCAGAGGGCTCGCGATCCCGATGACGTGAGCTGCGGGTCCCTCGCGATCCTGTCGAGCGTTTCGGTGCAGGCCAAGAGGCCGGCCTGGTGCGCCAGCTGAAAATTCCGCGACCCCCGGCGCAGGACCTCCGAGATCTGGAGCTCGCGTCGCTCGGGGTCGAAGCGGCGAACGGCGCTGTCCATCTCGCTGATCTTGAGAATCCGAACCGTGACCCCGTGGGTCTTCTCGATGTAGTGCGCCAGTCCCTCGAAGAGATCCTGGTCCTCGAGCTTTCCGTCGATCCAGATCCGCTCCGCCTCCGCCTCCAGCTCGGGGAAGTGGTTCACGTGGCGCTGGATCAGGTCCGAGACCTCCTCGGCAGCCAGACCGGCGCGATCGATCCCAGAAAGGTCCTGCCGGTCGAGCACCTGGGCCGCGATCGACTCCGCCGAAGCGCGGGCCGCAGTGTAGGCGTGGTGGAGGCGGGTGACCGCGCGGGCCACCTCGGGACTCCCCGCCACGAATTCCCGGACCTCGCTCTCGGTCAGCTTCTGCTCTTCGAAGAGGGGATCGCCGAACGCCTCCATGAGGTCGGCCGTGAGCTTAGCGTCCTCGCCGGGGGCGAAGGCGCGGAGGTCCATGTCGAACGCGCGGGCCAGCGCGAGGAGGAGGTTGGCGCTCAACGGCCTGCGGTCGTTCTCGATGAGATTGAGGTAGGAGGCAGAGATGTTGAGCCTCGCGGCGAGGGCGGCCTGGGTCAGGCCCTCCTTCTGCCGAAGGGCGTGGATGCGCCTCCCCATACCTGCGGCTTTCATCTTCATGATCGACAATGAGTTTACACTAGTTGCAATATTACACGCAATAGCACAAATCAGTAATATTTTGTAAGTTATTGTAACATAAGATATTAGTTGCCAAAGATGGCCGCGCTTGTCATACTTATCAACATGTCAACGCCGACTCACATCGCAACGACGGGGATCGCTGGACTCGAGATTCTAGGGCCGGTTCGTCCGGGGTACGAGCGGATCCTCTCTCCGGAGGCGCTCGACTTCGTGGCCGACCTGACCCGGCGATTCAGGCCGCGCCTCGGGGAGCTCATGAACGCGCGCGCCGAGCGTCAGGCGCTTCTCGATTCGGGAGCGCCCCTCGACTTCATGGCGGAGACCGCCGCCGTTCGCGAGGGCACGTGGACCGTCGCGCCGCTGCCGCCCGATCTTCTCCGCCGCACGGTCGAGATCACCGGCCCGGTGGAACGGAAGATGGTGATCAACGCGCTGAACTCGGGCGCGAACTGCTTCATGGCCGACTTCGAGGATTCGAACGCCCCGACCTGGGACAACAACGTTCAAGGTCAGAACAACCTCTACGACGCGGTCCGCCGCACGATCGAATACACCGATCCCACGAGCGGGAAGCGATACCGGTTGAACGAGACCACGGCCACGCTCTTGGTCCGGCCGCGCGGACTCCATCTTCCCGAGCGGCACTTGGTGTTCGACGGAACGCCGGTGCCGGGTTGCCTGTTCGACTTCGGCCTCTACTTCTTCCACAACGCGCGCGCGTTGCTTGGACGCGGCACCGGTCCCTACTTCTATCTCCCGAAGCTCCAGAGCCACCGCGAGGCGCGATTCTGGAACGACGTCTTCATCCGCGCCCAAGAGCTCCTCGGCATCCCGCGCGGCACGATCAGGGCGACGGTCCTGATCGAAACGCTCCCCGCGGCGTTCCAGATGGACGAGATCCTCTACGAGCTTCGCGAGCATTCGGCCGGGCTCAACTGCGGCCGCTGGGACTACATCTTCTCCTTCATCAAGACCCGCCGTCACGATTCCCAGGCGGTCCTCCCCGATCGCTCCCAGGTCACGATGGAGCAGCCGTTCATGAGGGCCTACACGCAGCTTTGCGTGCGCACCTGCCACCGACGTGGCGTCCACGCGATGGGCGGAATGGCGGCGCAGATCCCGATCAAGAACGATCCCGATGCCAACGCGCGCGCCCTCGAGAAGGTTCGCGCCGACAAGTTGCGCGAGGTGACGGACGGCCACGACGGCACTTGGGTGGCGCATCCCGGGCTCGTCGGCGTCGCGCGCGAGGTGTTCGAGATGGTCATGCCCGGGCCCAACCAGCTCGAGCGCCGCCGCAAGGACGTGCACGTGATCGCCGCCGATCTCCTCGAAGTGCCCCTGGGGACCCGGACCGAGGAGGGCCTCCGGCTCAACGTGCGCGTCGGCATTCAGTACACCGAGGCGTGGCTCCGGGGGAACGGCTGCGTGCCTCTCTACAACCTGATGGAGGACGCCGCGACCGCCGAGATCTCCCGCTCGCAGGTCTGGCAGTGGGTGCGGCACGGCGCGAAGCTCCAGGATGGGCGGACGGTCGACGCCGGCCTTCTCAGGGCCGTGACGGACGACGAGATGAAGAGAATCGAATCGGAGATCGGCGCCGAGCGTTTCCGCCGCGGCCGATTCCAAGAAGCGCGGGCGCTCTTCGAGCGCATCTCCACGCAGGAGAAGCTCGAAGATTTCCTGACGCTCCCGGCGTACCAGCTCCTTGATTCGGCGGACAGCACTACCACGGATGGACCACAAACCACGGACAACAGTCGGAGGTAGCTTTCCCATGCCCGTAACCCGCGTCTCCAGAACCGTCAATCGAGTGGCCCGGCCTGCCAAATCTTCCTTGCTGCCCGAGGCCCCGCCCGTTCCCGCGACACGCTGGGCCGGCATCGTGCGCCCGTATCGCGGCGAGGACGTGGAGCGGCTCAAGAACACGGTCAAGATCGAGTACACGCTGGCGGACGTGGGAGCGCGACGGCTCTGGCACCTCCTCACGACACGCGATTACGTGAACGCGCTGGGCGCCCTGACCGGGAACCAGGCGGTCCAGCAGGTGAAGGCAGGCCTCGAGGCGATCTACTTGAGCGGCTGGCAGGTCGCGGCCGACGCGAACCTCGCGGGCCAGACCTATCCGGATCAGAGCCTCTACCCGGCAAACAGCGTTCCGAACGTCGTGCGCCGCATCAACCAGGCGCTCTTGCGCGCGGACCAGATCGAGAACTCGGAAGCCCGGAAGGGCGTGACGCAGAACGGGCGCGCGAACGGGCATAAGAACGGAGACGGTCGCGCGAACGGGCACCAGAACGGGCACGGCCGCGCGAACGGAACCAATGCGAACGGATCCACCGCGAGCGGATCCACCGCGAACGGCGAGGCTGCGGACAGGCGCTACTGGCTCGCGCCGATCGTCGCCGACGCCGAGGCCGGGTTCGGCGGACCGCTCAACGCCTTCGAGCTGATGAGGGCGATGATCGAGGCCGGTGCCGCCGCGGTCCATTTCGAGGATCAGCTCTCCTCGGAGAAGAAGTGCGGCCACTTGGGCGGCAAGGTGCTCGTCCCCACGAGCCATTTCATCCGTACGCTCATCGCGGCTCGGCTTGCCGCGGACGTCATGGACGTGCCGACGTTGATCGTCGCCCGCACCGACGCCGACAGCGCCAAGCTGATCACCAGCGATGTCGACCCGCGCGACCGGGAGTTCTTGACCGGCGAACGGACCCCGGAGGGATTCTTCCAGTACAAGGGCGGGCTCGAGTGCGCCATCGCGCGCGGTCTTGCGTACGCGCCCTACGCGGATCTCATCTGGTGCGAAACCTCGACGCCAGACCTGCACGAGGCGAAGGCCTTCGCCGAGTCGATCCGGGCCAAGTTCCCCGGCAAGATGCTCGCGTACAACTGCTCCCCGTCATTCAACTGGAAGGCGAAGCTCGACGACGCGACGATCGCCCGGTTCCAGCGGGAGCTGGGGGCCATGGGCTACAAGTTCCAATTCGTCACGCTTGCCGGCTTCCACTCGCTCAACCACGGCATGTTCGAGCTGGCGCGGGCGTACAAGGACCGCGGCATGCGGGGTTACGCCGAGCTACAGGCGGCCGAGTTCGCGTCCGAGGAGCACGGCTATTCCGCGACGCGGCATCAGCGCGAGGTCGGAACCGGCTACTTCGACGAAGTGATGCAGGTGATCACGAACGGCGGGTGCTCCACGCTCGCTCTCGAAGGCTCGACGGAGAAGGCCCAGTTCTAGGCGGTCGGGCGCGCCGGTCGAGACCTCCCGGGCTGGCACCGGCCTGACCGGATTTAGGTCCGCGGCGCCCCGAACCGCCGTAAAAGCTCGGACATCACGGCGAGATGGTGATCGTCGTGCTCGGCGACGAAGAACGCCATGTCGATGACCCGCATCGGCTGCTGAAGGCGCGGGTGGATCGCCGTCCGGGCGATCTCCTCGTCCTTCCAATCCTCCAACCGCCTCACGAACGCGCCGCGTTCCTCGCGGAACGCCCTCACGATCTCCCCGATCGGCCGCGCGTTGTAGTTCGCGTCGTAGGTCTTCCGGTTCGTCACGTCCCAGGCGCGGAGGATCTTCGCGCCCGCGCGGAAGTCCTCGAGGCGGCCCGCGTGAAGCTCGTCCAAGTCGAGAAGGTGGCCGGCGTGCTCCTGGGCCGACCACCGATCCCCGTCGCGCCGGGTCAGGATCTCGCCGGGGACGTTCCTGACCTTGTCCTCCATCCGCGCCGCCGCGCCCCGCAGGCGCTCCACCACGACAGGGAAGAGGCTCACGGGCATGGTGAACTCGAATTTCCGATCCACCCACCGCGCCACGTTCACCTGCGCTCTCCCGGCCCCGCTCCAACGCCCCTAAACCCACCGGGCGCGGTCGCCCCGCCCGGCCCCGCGGTCAATCCGAGAAGCTTCAGATACTTCTCGTCGCCCACCTCGTGGAGCTTCCAGTAGGGAAGCCGCGCGCTTCCGGTCAGGGCTCCGGCGTCGAGGCCTTCCGACGGACTCCAGCCGCGGCCGGTCGGCTTCCCCACGGCGCTCCATTCCCACTTCAGCATTCGATGCGGATAGGCCCGCTCGACATGAAAGAGACCCTCGCGCCCGTCCCCCGTCGAGATCTTGAAGGTCGACGCGTCGAATCGGCCGGCCGGCACGGTGACGGCCTCGTCGCGTCCGGACCGTTCGATCGAAGCGGTGGTCCATTGGAGCGGCCGGTGCGTGAGCCGCCGAAGAAAGGCGGCTGGCAGAAACGGCACTGTCCGCCGCTCGCCGGGACGGAGCCACTCTCCCCGCAGCCCGCGGAGGCGAACGAGGAGCTCCTCCTCCGCGATGCCGTCCTTCACCTCCTGGACCCGCCGCTCGGCCGATTCATCCTCGAAGTAGCTCGTGTATCGATCCGCGATGTCGCGCGGCCCGAAGAGCATCTCCTCGTAGACGTGGCCGCACCACTCGGCGCTCGAGAACGAGATCTTCGCGGGGGAGAAGTCGCGGCTTCGCACGAACACGGAGGTCATCGTGTTGTAGTCGTAGATCCCGGTCTGGAAATCGCGGACGAAGTTGAGCTTGAGTGCCTCGAAGGTGTCGCGGGGATTCATGGCCGGGTCGTCCACCTTCACCCGCTTCGCCTCGCTGAACGGCTCCGTCACGAAGACCATGACCGCGGTCCCGCGGCGAGGCTGGCCGTAGCGCGTGATCGTGTAGCGGTACCCATCCAGCTCCGCCTTGCCGTCCTGCCAGTGGGACTCGAAGGTGGGGGACGGAACGGAAGCGGGCGGAGCGCCGGCCGGGACGGCGGCGCCAAGAATCGCCGCCGCACCCACGATCGCCATCGCCACCACGAAAGCAAGATGAAGGGCTCGCAAGCGTTCTCCTCTCAGGCGGCTCCGTGAAGGACCGGGAGCCGAAGTACCAGTATTAGATCCCCAAGCCTTCGGCGGCCAATGTCGCGGCGTCCGACCGGAATTCCTTCAAGTCCTTGTGCCCGTCCGGGTGGATGGCGTTCGTGAGCAGGACGACGTACGCGTTCGACTCGGGATCGATCCAAAGCGAGACCCCGGTCCACCCGGTGTGGCCGAAGGAGCTCCTCGAGAAGTGCCGCCCGCGCGGCGCGGAGTAGGGGCTTTCGATGTCGAAGCCGAAGCCGCGCCGCGCGCCGACGTTCCCCCCGCACTGGTCGGTGGTCATCGCCCGCATGGATTCCTCGGACAGGAGCTGCCGTCCACGATACCTCCCGCGGTTCAGGATCAGCTCGCAGAATCGCGCCACATCGGCCGCCGTTCCGAACATCCCGGCGTGCCCGCCGACGCCTCCCAGGGCCCGCGATCGCGCCCGCGGGTCGTGAACGCGCCCGCGCAGCCAGCGGCCGCGCTCGAACGTGGTCGGCGCCGTCCGTGCCACGTCGGCGCTCCGGACGCCGAAGCGCGTATCGCGAACGCGAAGGGGCTGGAAGAGGGCTGCCTCGGCGATCCGGTCGAGGCGCCGGCGCTGGGCTCGCTCTAGGATCAGCTGGAGGAGGATGTAACCGACGTCGCTGTAGGTGAACTTCGTGCCGGGGGGCGACTCGAGCGGCTCGCGGGCGATCGCGGCGAGGAGATCCGCCTTGCTGCCCGCGTAGTCCTCGATCGGATTGTCGGCAGTCAAGCCCGCGGTGTGCGTTAGAAGCAGATGGAGCGGGATCGCTCCGACCGGGGTCCCGCGCGTCTCGGCGAGGTGCCGTTCCACCGGATCGAGGAGCGAGAGCTTGCGCCGGATGGCGTGCTCCACCACGAGCGGCGCTGTCGCCATCACCTTGGTGAGGGAAGCGAGATCGAAGATCGTCCGTTTCGAGATCGGCTCGCGGCGCGGGGAGAGCGCCCGGCGGCCGAACGCGGCGTGGTACGCGATCCCGGCCGCGCGCCCTACCGCGACGACAGCCCCAGGGAAGAGCCCGTCCGCGATCCGCGATTCGACCAACGCGGCGAGCGGGCGAAATTTCGCGCCCGATTTCCGATCGGCCATAGGCGCGAGAGAATACGCCATCCGGCTCGCGCGGGCGATAAAAGTAGGGTATCCTCCCGCCCCATGCACCCAGTGACCTTCGCGTGCCGCATGCACCTCCGAGCCATTGCCGTCGGGATCGTTGCGGTCGTGGGACTGAGCGCGCCGGCCGCAGCGGAGGAGATTACGACCGTCCTGGTCGCCGGCGCCTCGACCAAGGCATTGACCGTTGCGCCGGCGATCGCACCGCCATCCGTTCGACCCCGTCCAATCCCTTACCTGGCCCCGCTCGCGTACGATGCGGCGGCGTCCCAACCAGACAGCGGAGGAGTGCTCTCCGGCATCGTCCTGCCGCGGCGCTCCCGCGTCGTCCGGGAGCTGGCGATCGCGGGCGCCGCGATCGGCGCCGGATTCCTCCTGGACGATACCTTCGAGCCGGGATCGGGCGACGGGACGGCCATGGACAACATCGGCCAATTCGCCGGAAGCCCCTTCACGCTGGGGGCCGGGACCGTGCTCTTCGGGGTCGAAGGAGCGGCGACGCACCATCCGAACACGGTCGGCACCGCGAAGCGGCTCCTCGTCGCGATGGCGGCGACGACGGTGACCATCGCCGGCCTCAAGCTGGCAACCAACCGGGAGCGTCCGGACATGACCGATCGAAATTCATTTCCCTCGGGACATGCCGGCGCCTCGTTCGCCGCGGCGACGGTGCTGGACCGCCGGTACGGCGCCGCCGTCGGCCTCCCCGCGTATGGCTTCGCCAGCTTCGTCGCCGCCTCGCGCGTCATGGGCAACCGCCATTTCTTCTCCGATGTGATGGCGGGCGCCGTCATCGGTCGGTTCTTCGGCCGGATCTTCACGATCCAGCACCGATAACTTCCACAGGGTAGATTGGCGGCTCGATGATCCCGATCCGCGACATCAATCCTTCCGGTAGATTTCCGGCCGTCACCGTGGCGATCATCCTCGCGTGCACGGCGGCGTTCCTCCTCGAGCTGTCCTTCGGCAGTTCGCTCAACCGCTTCGTCCTGGCCTTCGCGCTCGTCCCCCGGAACATCACCTACGGCCTCGAGACCAAGACCCTCGGCTTCGAGAGCATCGTGGCGCCGTTCTTCACATCGATGTTCCTGCACGGCGGCTGGCTTCACCTGATCGGGAACATGTGGTTCCTCTGGATCTTCGGGGACAATATCGAGGACACGCTCGGGCACTTCCGCTACGTGCTCTTCTATCTTCTCTGCGGCCTCGCGGCGGGGCTCACCCACTACTACCTCTCCCCTCTATCGCCCGTGCCCACGATCGGGGCGAGCGGTGCGATCGCGGGCGTGCTCGGCGCCTATCTTGTCCGATTCCCGAATGCGCGGGTCGTTACGCTCGTGCCGCTCGGATTCTTCCTCCAGATGATGGAGCTTCCCGCGTGGCTCATGCTCGGGCTCTGGTTCGTGGCGCAGGCGATCGGAGGATTCGTGACCCTGGGCGCGGCCGGGGGCGGCGTGGCGTGGTGGGCGCACGTGGGCGGCTTCCTCGCGGGGATCGTCCTGGTCCGCGTTCTTCAGCCTCCGCAAGTCATGGTGTAATCCGCCCCGGTTGTGGGTACTATGTTGAAGATGCGTATCTCCCCTCCGGGCGGACAAACCCGTGAATAAGGCGTCACTTCGGCTGATCCTGATCACCTTCGCCGTCATCGGGTCGGTGGCCTACCTCATTTTGTCCGGCGTGAAGCAGACGGGCCTCCAGTACATGACCGTGACCGAGCTGTCTCAGCTCTCCCATGCTCCCAAACCGGGCGGCTTTAGGCTGGATGGAAAGGTCGCGGCCGGGAGCGTCGTCTACGACCAGAAGGCGCCTCGCCTCGCGTTCCGGATGACCGACGGGGATCGAGCGATCGGCGTCGTGTACGAAGGCCTGATGCCGGATGCCTTTGCGGCGGGGCGCGAGGTCGTGGTGGAGGGAACCTACCGGCACGATCAGAAGACCCTCCACGCGTCGAAGCTCGTGACCAAGTGTCCCTCGAAATACGAAGCCGAAGGGCTGGGGAAGGACCGCTCGTGAGCGAGATCGGAAGACTCGCGCTGATCCTCGGCTTCGCCTGCTCCTGCTACGCGGTCCTTTCGATCGCGTGGGGTCTTAGGACGGGGATGGCGGGCCCGCTGAAGAGCGGCCGCCGCGCGGTCTGGATCGTCTGCGGGCTCACGCTCCTGGCGACCATCATTCTGGAGCGGGCCCTGGTGGCCCGCGATTTCTCCTACCGGTACGTGGCGGAGCACACGAGCCTCGACCTTCCCCCTTACTACGCGGCGACCTCCCTCTGGGCGGGCCAGGAGGGGTCGCTCCTCCTCTGGCTACTCATCCTGAGCAGCTACGGGGCGGCCTTCCTCTGGTGCTATCGGAAGCGGTTCGATCCGTTCTACGACGCCGTGGCGATGGTGGTCGCGACGGTCATGATCTTTTTCACGGGTCTCCTCACGTTCGTCTGTTCGCCGTTTCGGATCCTGGCGACGCCGCCTGCGGACGGCAACGGCCTGAATCCGCTCCTCCAGGACCCGGGCATGATGATCCACCCGCCGATCCTCTACACGGGGTACGTCGGCTTCATCATCCCGTTCGCCTTCGGGATCGCGGTGCTCCTGATGAACCGCACGGGCACGCGGTGGATCGAGGAGGTCCGGCGGTGGACGCTCTTCAACTGGATGTTCCTGGGCTTCGGCGTGCTTCTGGGCGCGCGGTGGGCCTACATCGAGCTCGGGTGGGGCGGCTACTGGGGCTGGGATCCCGTCGAGAACGCGTCGCTCATGCCGTGGCTCGTGGGGACCGCGTTCCTCCACTCGGTGATGATCGAGCAGCGCCGCGGAATGCTCAAGACCTGGAACGTGGTGCTCATCGTGCTCACGTTTGAGCTCTCGATCTTCGGGACGTTTTTGACCCGATCGGGCGTTCTGACGTCGGTCCATTCGTTCGCGGAGTCGGACATCGGCCCCTGGTTCCTCGGATTCATCCTGATCTCGAGCACCGCGGCGACCGCGCTGATCCTCTATAGGAAGGTGCTCCTCGAGAGCGAGAACAGGATGGACGCGGTGGTCTCGCGAGAAGGCTCGTTCCTCTTCAACAACGTGCTCTTCGTCGCTCTGACCTTCGCGACGTTCCTGGGCACGACGTTCCCTGTGATCAGCGAGGCCGTGACCGGCGAGAAGATCTCGGTCTCGGCGCCGTTTTTCAACCGGGTCAACGTCCCGATCGCCTTGGCCCTCCTGCTGCTCACCGGCATCGGGCCGGTCCTCTCGTGGAAGCGCGCGACGGCGTCGGTCTTGAAGCGGAACTTCGTGATCCCGAGCATCGTGGGCCTGCTCGCGACCCTTACGGGAATCCCGTTCGGCCTTCACGGTGTCTACCCGATCGTTTGCGTGGCGGGCGCTGCGTTCGTGCTCGCGACGATCGCGATGGAATTCGCGCGCGGCATTCAAGCGCGAAAGGACGCGGAGCCGGCGGCGTCGCCGGTCGCGATGATCCACCTCGTGCAGAAGAACAAGCGCCGCTACGGCGGCTACATCGTCCACCTGGGGGTCGTGATGATCTTCGTCGGCGTGCTCGGCTCCTCTGTGTTCCAGAAGGAAGCCCACGCGCCGCTCAAGCCGGGCGAGTCGCTCGCGATCGGGTCGTACACGCTGACGCTCCAAGGCGTCGACCAGAAGCAGATCAAGAACGCGATGCAGACGCGGGCCGCCGTCGAGGTATCGCAGGGCGGGAAGGCCCTTCAGCTGATGCACCCCTCGAAGGCCTTCTACTCGAAATCGCAGCAGCCGATGACCGAGGTCGCGCTACGGCCGACCCCTGCGGAGGATCTCTACCTGATCCTCGGCGGCGTGAACGACGACGGCTCGGCCTCCATCCAGGCCTATATCAACCCGCTCGTCAGCCTGGTATGGCTGGGCGGGATCGTCATGGTATTCGGCACGTTGATCGCGCTGAGCGACCGGATGCGCTTGAAGCGCGAGGAGAAGCTGCTCGGATGAAGCGCGCGGGCGCCGCGTTCGTTGTTCTCGCTCTTCTCGCCATGCCCGCGGCGTGGATCGCGCCCACACCCGGGTTCGCCGTCGAGTCGGCGGCGGGGAGAAAGGACCCGGCGCGTGCCATCACAAGCCAGCTCATCTGCCCCTGCTCCTGCGGCGAGATCCTGAGCGGCTGCACCTGCGATACCGGCAAGGCCATGCAGGGCTTCGTGACCGACGCGCTCAAGAGCGGGAAGGGGAAGGATCAGATCGTCGCTTCCCTCGTCGCCAAATACGGCGAGGTGATTCGCGGCGCTCCGAAGGCGGAAGGCTTCAACCTGATCGTCTGGATCGCGCCATTTGTCGCGACCGCGATCGGCTTCCTCATCGCGGCGTTCGTGCTTCGGCGCTGGGTGGGTCGGCGCCGCGTGGCCGTTCAAGGCCCTGGCCGAACCGTCGGTGGGGGACTGATTGGCGCGCCGACCACCGCCGATCAGGATCTCGCGAGGCTCCGCGCGCGCGCCGAGGCCGAGCTTAAACGGATGGGCGAGTGACGGCGGCCGCCGCCCGCCCCGCGCCGAGCCCGTAACTCCGGCACCGATCCCGTGACCCTCCTCGCCCAGGTCTGCCTCGTCCTCGTGGTTCTCCTCTTCGTTCTCTCGCCGCTTCTCTATCTGCGCGGCCAGCGGATGTGGGTAGAGCCGGCGATCGAGGCGAGGCGCCGTTCGATCGCCGAGCGGAAGGCGCGCCTTTACGGCGCCCTTATCGAGCTCGATTTCGACCGCGACTCGGGGAAGATTTCTCCCGAGGATCATGCGCGGATGCGCGAGGAGATCATGACGGACGTCCTGGCGGTGCTCGCGGAAGAGGACAAGGAGATTCCCAAGGCGCAGCGGCGACCCGTGGTGATCGAGGGTGGGGATCGCGTGGAGCGGTTGATCGAGGAGTACAAGCGGAGCCGGCGCGGCCGCGTGGAGGCGGGCGGGTCGTGAGGGCCGTGATCGTCGCGGCGACCGCGCTCGCCATCTCGGTCGCGTCGCTCATGGCCGGGAGCGCCCAGGCGCTGACGGTCCAGGGGCGGGTCCTGAAGGGCGAAGGGCACGAGCCCACCTCCGGAGTTCCCGTCTCGCTCCATGTCGTCAACGGAACCGAGGAACTCCCCGGGAAGACCGCGACCTCCGGCGCCGAGGGCGAGTACCGATTCGACGGCCTAGCCGCCGACCCGCACCTATCCTATTTCGTCTCGACGGAGTACGAAGGAGCCGTTTACACGGAAGGCCCGGTCGAGCCCGCAGCGAATGGGATCGCCTCGCAGGACCTCACCATCTACGACGTGGGACGCGAGATCGCGGCGGTCCACGTCACCAACCATCACATCATCGTCGAGCGCAAACCCGACCTCCTCCAGGTGACCGAGATCGTCGTCTTCGAGAACTCTGGCAAGACCGCCTACCTGGGCACCGGGTTGAACCATGCCGAGAACGCGGGAATCCGGCTCGGGCTTCCGGCCTCGGTCAAGGAATTCCAGCCCGGCATGGGGGGAGACCCGCAGAGCGTGCGCGTCCAGGGGCGGGACCTCGCGAGCCTCCGGCCGATCCCACCGGGCACCCATCCGTTCAGCTTCACCTACAACGTCCCTCTCTCCGGCCGCATGGACCTCTCGCACCGGCTCTACTTTCCGACCGCCAAGTTCGTGGTCTTGATCGAGGACCCCAAGCTTCACCTCGAGTCCGCGTCGCTTCGGTACGCCGGGCAGCGCGAGCAGAACGGACGGAAATTCGAGCTCTATCAGGGCGCGGACTTTCCGATCGGCGCCGAGGTGACGATGCGGATCCAGGGGGCGGGCTTCTGGTCCAATCCGAAGATTTATCCGTGGGTTGTGGCGCCGTTTCTGATTGTCGCCGCACTCATGTTCGCAGCCAAGAAGGGGCGCGGGAGGAATGCGGGTGGGGCGGATCCGATTGGAGCTGCTCGCGCCGGAGAAGAAATGCGCTTCGCCGCTCCAATCGGATCCGCTACACGCACATCACCCCCACAACCTCTTCCCGACGACGATTTGTCCTCCATTTACCTCTTCCTCATTGACGCGCTCGATCGGGGGCTGGAGAGGGGCGAGTTTTCGAAGGAAAGCCACGCCCTGGTTCGAGGAAACCTGAAGCGCCGGCTCGAGGCGATCCTCTCCGATCAGCCTCGGGCGGGGACGCGCTGATTCTCCCGCGGTGATCCTCCGCGCCGACGCCGTCCGGAAGCGTTTCGACGAGCGGACCGTTCTCGCGGGGGCCTCGCTGACGCTCTCGCCCGGGGACGTCGTGTTCCTCTCCGGCGCGAACGGATCGGGGAAGACGACCTTTGCGCGGATTCTCGCGACGCTCCTGCCTCCGGACGACGGCGAGGTTCTGCTCGACGACGAACCGGTGGGCGAGCACCGGCGCGCTGCCCGTCGGGCGATCGGCTTCGCGACGCACCAGCCGCTCCTCTACTCCGGCCTGACCCCTCTCGAAAATCTCGAGTTCTTCGGCCGGCTCGCCGCGGTCGCCGGCGCGGCCGCGACGGCCTCGGCCCTGCTGGAGCGCTTTGGCTTGACCGCGTTCGCGAATACGCCGCTCGCGACCTTCTCGCGCGGAATGCTTCAGCGGGTGGTCCTCTCCCGCGCGCTCCTCGGCAATCCTCGCGTCCTGATCCTCGACGAGCCGTACGCAGGCCTCGACACGGAGGGCGTTTCCGCGCTGAACGCGATCATCGGCGAGTGTCGCGCCCGCGGGGCCGCGACGCTCCTGATCGGGCATGACCGCGACCGGGCCGCCGGCGTCACGACCCGCGCCGCCCGGCTCGATCGCGGCCGGATCGAGGCGGAATGACGTTCCTCGAGGTCGCGCGGAAGGATCTCATGCTCTACGTCCGCGACGCGCGGTTCCTGGCCACCCTCGGACTCTTCAGCGCCGCGCTCGTGCTGATCCTGAGCGTCGCATTCGGGCCGATCTTCGGCGATCCGCCCCGGGAAGCGGCCGCGACTGTCTGGGCGGCGCTCTTCTTCGCCGGCGTCCTGGGACTGAGCCGCTCGCAGGATCTGGAGGGGGAATCGGGGGGCTCGGATGCGCTCCGCCTGACGGGGGCGGACCCGTTCTCGCTCTACCTCGGGAAGACCCTTGCCAACGTTCTGCTCCTCGGCGCCGTGTTCCTGCTCCTCCTGCCCCTGACCGCCGTCTTCTTCGACGTCGGAAGCCTCGCGGCGCTCCCCGCGCTCTTGTGCGTTGTCGGCCTGGCGCTCGTAGGTTATAGTGCGTGGGGAACGCTGTTCGCGGCACTGGCTCGCGGGCTCCAAGCACGGGAGCTCCTCCTCTCGGTTCTTCTGTTTCCATCCCTGGTTCCCCTCTGGATCGGCGCGGTAAAATTGACGCACGCCTTGTGGGACGGGGGGACGATCGAGCCCGTGCGCGATTGGATCAAGGTGATGGTGGTGATGGACGTTCTGGGCATCGCCCTCGCGGCTTGGCTCTACGAATCGATTCAGGAGGCGGCGGAATGAACCGAAACGTGCCCGACTGGTGGCTCAAAGGAGCAAAGTGGCTCTGGATCGCCGCGCTCGCCCTGGTCGGAATCTCGCTCCTGGCCATCGTCTTTCGCGCGCCGGTCGAGGCCGTGATGGGGCCGGTCCAGAAGATCGTCTACATCCACGTGCCCAGCGCGATCGTGACGCTCCTGGCGTTCGGGATCGCGTTCGGGGCGGGAATCGCCTACCTCGCGACCAAGCAGTGGATCTGGGACGCGGTCGGCGCGGCCTCGTGCGAGGTCGGGCTCGTCTTCGCGACCGTCGTCATGATCACGGGTCCCCTCTGGGCCCGCTCGGCCTGGAACACGTGGTGGACGTGGGAGCCGCGGCTCACGACGTTCTTCATCCTCTGGATTCTCTACGCGGCCTATCAGGTCATCCGCGCCTCGATCCGGTCGAGCTCCAAGCGGACGATCTCGGCGATCATGGAAGTGGTCTTCTTCGTGAACCTCCCGATCGTCTGGAAATCGGTCGAGTGGTGGCGCGGATCCCTCCACCCGAGAAGCGTGACGATGACCGGCGAGATGCGTCAGGTGCTCCTGTTCTCGATGCTGGCATGGATCGTGTTCTTCGCGGCCGTTCTGGAGCGGCGGCTAAGGCTCGAGTGGGCGCGCGAAGCGGCGGCCCGCGACGCGGCTGCCCGCGCGTTCGAGCCGGGGGAAGCGAGGCGGGCATGACCTACGCGATCGTCGCCTACATCCTGACCGGAATTCTCTGGATTGCCTACCTGGCGTGGGTATCGGCGCGCCTCCAGCGGGCCGTCGGAAGCCCCGAGGTGAAGAAGTGAGGGATCATTTCCTCGAATTCGAGATCTCGCCCGAGCTGGTGAGCGAGATGGTCGAGGCGGGGGAGAATCTGATCCTGCTCGACGTCCGCGAGGATTGGGAGTGGGAGAAGGCCCATCTGGAAGGGGCGATCCACATCCCGCTCTCCGAGCTTGGCCAGCGTATCGACGAGCTCGATTCCCAGAGCGAGATCATCGTCTACTGTCACCACGGCGACCGGAGCGTCGACGGCTGCCTGCTCCTCTGGGAGCGCGGGTTTCGGAAGATCCGGAGCCTCACGGGCGGGATCGAGGGCTGGTCCGAGCTGATCGACCCGACGGTACCGAAATACTGACGGGCGGCTCCTCGAAGAGCTAGCGGCTCCCCGCCGAAGAGCTAGCTGCCGCCCCGCGAGCGGACGCGCGCCGAAGAACTATAGGTGGAGGTAGTTCGGACCGCCGCCGCCCTCGGGCGGGACCCACGTGATGATCTGATACGGGTCGGCGATGTCGCAGGTCTTGCAGTGGACGCAGTTCGACGGATTGAGCTTCAGCTTCAGACCCCCGCCGTTTCCATCCGCAACCATCTCGTAGACGTTCGCCGGGCAGAAGTGCTGGCAGGGATTTCCGTACTCCTCGCGACAGCGGGTCGCGCAGACTGAGGTGTCCGCCACGAGCAGATGGCTCGGCTGATCCTCGTCGTGCTTCGTCCCCGAGTGGAAGACGTCGTTCACCTTGGTGAAGGTGAACACGTTGTCGTAACGCCGCTGCGTCTCCTCGAGCGAGACCGGTGCGATCCCCAGCTCTCGAAGCTTCCTCATCCTCGTTTGCCCCGGCGCCCAGGTGGGCCGATTGCCGAAGCCGAGCCCGCCCGTGACCAGCTGCAGGCCCGCGTCCAGCATCCCCATCCAGAGCCCGCGCTCGAAGCCTTGGTGGAAGTTCCGAACGCGCCAAAGCTCCTCATGGATCCATGACGCGCGCACCCGGCGGTCGTAGGCGCGCATCGTCTTCGCGTCCTGCGTTCCGGCGAGGAGCGATTCGAAGGCGGTCTCGGCAGCGAGCATTCCCGATTTCATCGCGAGGTGAACGCCCTTCAGCCGCTGAGAGTTGAGAAGGGCGGCGCTGTCGCCGCAGAGGAGCCCACCCGCCCACGAGAGGCGCGGCACCGAGTAGTGGCCGCCCTCCGGGATCGCTTTGGCTCCGTAGGACACGATGGATCCGCCCTGGAGGAGCGACGCGACGAACGGATGCCGCTTGTACGCCTGAAACAGGCCGTGCGGATCGGTCCTGGGGTCCCAGTAATCCAGTCCCACCACGAAGCCGACCGACCACCGGTCATGGTCCATGCCGTAGATGAAGCCGCCACCGAACGTGTGCCGATCGAGCGGGGAGCCCATCGTGTGGATGACCCGTCCCTTCGGCACGCGCCCGGCCGGCATCTGCCAGACTTCCTTGATTCCCGCCGCGTAGACCTGGGGCGCGCGCCCTTCCTCCAGCCGGAGCTTCGGCGCAAGGCGCTTCGAGAGCGATCCGCGCGCTCCCTCGCAGAGGATCGTGACCTTCGCGCGCACGTCGGAGCCGGGCTCGAAATTGGGCTTCCGGTTTCCGCGGCGATCGATTCCCTTGTCGCCGGTGCGGACGCCGACCATGCGGTCCTCCTCGAAGAGCCCTTCGACCGCGGCCATCCCGGGGAGGACGTAGGCGCCCGATGCCTCCACCAATCCGCCGAGCCACTTCTCGAGCTGGCCCAGGGAGACGACGTGGTTCCCGTGATTCTGGAGTGGGGGAGGGAGGATGGGGAAGCGGACCTGGCCGCGCTCCGTGAAGTAATAAAGATCGTCGCTCGTGACGTCGCTTTCGATCGGCGCGCCCTTGTCCCGGTAGTCGGGCAGGAGTTCCCGGAGAGCGCGGGGATCGAGCACGCAGCCCGAGATTCCGTGTGCTCCGATCGCGGAAGCCTTCTCGAGGACCGCGATCGAAACCTCGCCGAGCGGGGGCGCTCCCCCCGCGCCGGCGCGCTCGTTGTGGGCGGCGACGAGCTGGGAGAGCTTGAGCGCGCCCGCGAGGCCCGCCGGACCGCCGCCGACGAAGAGGACGTCGACTTCGAGCGCCTCCCGCTGCTCGCTCACGCGGCCGGCGCCTTGGCGGGCTCCGATTTGCCCTTGGGAACTCCGGCGGCGTGTTTCTGCGCTTCGAGGTATCGCTCCGCGTCGATCGCGGCCATGCAGCCGCTCCCCGCCGCGGTGACCGCTTGGCGGTAGACGTGATCTTGAACGTCGCCCGCCGCGAAGACGCCGGGAATGATCGTCTGGGTCCCTTCGCGGGTCAGGATGTATCCGTTCGCGTCGAGCGGGAGCTGTCCCTCGACAAGCCTCGTGTTGGGCTGGTGTCCGATGCCGATGAAGACGCCGTCGACCGGCATCTGGCTCAGAGCGCCGGTTTTCGTGTTCCGGAGCTTCACGCCCGTGACCTGTCCGTCCGCTCCCACGATATCGATCACCTCGGTGTCCCAGATGAAGGAGATCTTGGGATTCGCGCGCGCTCGCTCCTGCATGATCTTGCTGGCACGGAGCTCGTCGCGGCGGTGGACGATCGTGACGTGGCTCGCGAACTTGGTCAGGAAGGTGGCTTCCTCCATCGCCGTGTCGCCGCCGCCGACCACGATCACGCGCTTCCCTTTGAAGAAGAAACCGTCGCACGTCGCGCAGGCGGAGAGGCCGTGGCCCATGAGCTTGCTCTCGTTCGGGAGACCGAGGAGCTTGGCGTAGGCACCGGTGGCGATGACGAGGGAGCGGGTCAAGAACGTCGTCCCGCCGGCGGCGACCTCGATCGGCGTGGCTTTCAAGTTCACGCGATCCGCGTCGACCCGGATGAGCTCCGCCCCGAAGCGATCGGCCTGGGCCCTCATCTCGGCGATCAACGCCGGTCCCATGATCGCGTCGCGGAAGCCGGGGAAGTTTTCGACGTCGGTCGTCATCGTCAGCTGTCCGCCCGGCTGGACGCCCTCCAGGACGACCGGCGCCAGATTCGCGCGGGCGGCGTAGATCGCGGCGGTCAGTCCCGCCGCGCCCGAGCCGATAATGATGATGTCGTGGACCTTCGTCATGGAACAGGGTTCCCTTCGCATGGGTTTTAGATGCCGGGGGGCCCGGGGAGGCGCCGGGAATCGGCCCCGATAACCGTGCATCTAAATGCGAGCCAGCATGATAGTAGGCAAACGGCGGTCCGGCTTCAACCCCGGGACGCCGGCACCCTTGTCCGGGAGAGGCCCGGACCCCATCCCAATCGGAGGTGTCTCCCCATGAGAAGATCCGTCGTAGCCGTCGCTCTTGCCCTCGGTCTCGCATTGGCGTCGGCGGCCCAAGCCGCGCCGTCCACCTGGACGATCGATCCGAACCACTCGCAGGTCGGCTTCTCGATCCGCCACTTCTTCAGCAAGGTGCCGGGCAGCTTCACGAAGTATTCGGGGACGATCGTCTACGACCCCGAGAAGCCGGCGGCCTCGACCGTGAAGGCCGAGATCGTCGCCGCGAGCATCAACACCAATAACGAGAAGCGCGACGGGCATCTCAAGAGCGAGGATTTCTTCTTCGTGGAGAAGTACCCGACGATCACCTTCGAGAGCACCAAGGTCACGCCGGTCGCCGACAAAAAGCTCATGGTGGAGGGGAATCTCACGATGCGCGGCGTGACCAAGCCCGCCACGCTCGACGTGACCTTCCTCGGCGCGGGGCCGAGCATGGGGGGAGAGCAGCGCGCCGGCTTCGAGGCGGTGACGAAGGTCAACCGGAAGGACTTCAACATCCTTTGGAACAAGACCCTCGATCAGGGCGGCACGATGCTGGGCGATGACGTCGAGATCCGGATCGGGATCGAGGGCGTGATCCGTCCCGCGGAGCCTCCCGCCAAGGCCGACGCGGCGCCCTCGAAATCGTGAGTCGGAGACTTCCGGACTAGTACCTCGCGGCTCGGCTCATCGAATCCGCGAGGAGAGATCCCGGGCCAAGTCGGGGAGGATCTGAACGTCCCCCTCGACGAACGTGAAATCCGCGAGCGCGCGGGGGTGCACCCAACGCACCTCCGCGCACTCGATGGCTCGGGGCGTGCCGCGCGACATCTCGCACAGATGGAAGTAGAGGGATACCGCGCGATCGGGGTAGACGTGCGTGAGCGCGCGCCACAGGGGGCCCACCTCGACCTCGATTCCGATCTCCTCGAGCATCTCCCGCCGCAGACAATCTTCGATGCTCTCGCCCTCTTGCCTTTTACCCCCCGGGAATTCCCAACGGCCTCCCTGGTGGTCGTGCTCCTCCCGGCGGGCGATCAGGACCTCGGAGCCGTTCCAGAGGATCCCCGCGGCCACCTCGTGGAGGCGGAAGCGTCGCGCGGGCTCGGCCGTGCGGCTCGGCATCGGCGGCGCGGCTACTTGACGCCCCTGGGCACCGAGGCCTTCTTCAGCTCCCGATCGAGAAAGAGAAGCGTCCGCCTCCAGGCGTCCCTCGCATCGGCCTCGCGGTAGGTCCCCCACGGGTTGGTGGGATTCGCGAACGCGTGGCTCGCCCTGGGGTAGATCTTGAAGTCCACTTTCTTGTTGGCTTGGCGGAGCGCCGCCTCGAACGCCTTCACCTGGTCCGGGCTCGGCCCCTTGTCCTGGCCGCCGAAGTTGCCGAGGACCGCGGCCTGGAGCCCTTGGATCGCTGCCTTGTCGGTAATCGGCGTGCCGTAGTACATCACGCAGGCGCGAATCCCCGGATCGGCGGCCGCGAGGCGGATCGCGTATTTCCCGCCCATGCACCATCCGATCGCCCCGATCGCGTTGGCGCGCACGTCGTCCCGAGAACGCAGGAAATCGGCGGATGCGCGGAGCGTCCGGATCGCGTCCTCCTCGACGAGCCCGCTCATCAGCTGATGCGCCGTCGCTTCGTCATGCGCGACCTGCCCGTGATAGAGGTCGGCGGCGAACGCTATGTAGCCCCTGTACGCGAGGCTGTCGGCCTGCTGCTTCACCCAATCGCTCAGGCCCCACCATTCGTGGACCACAACCACGGCGGCGTGCGTCCCTTCGCCCCTCGGGAGCGCCAGGTAGCCGGTGAACCTCGTGGCGTCCTGGGTGTAGTGGATCATCTGACCGGCCGCGGCCGGGCGCGGAGCGCCGATCACGGCAAGGAGCAGGATCGCTGCGAAGAAGCGGCTCATCAATGGCTACCTCCCTGGAGTCGCGTGTAGGGGCGATCGATCGCCCGTCGTCGTCCCCAAAGCATACTCGATCTCGCCGAGCACTTCCGCGTCCCGCTCGGACATCGCGGCGGCGCGGAGTGCCTCGGTCGCGTCGGATGCGGCGATCCTGCCGAGCGCCCATGCGGCGTGGCCGCGCACGAAGCGGTCCGGGTCCTCGAGGAGGGCGCGGCGGAGCCCCGGTATCGCCCGCGGGTCGCCGAGATTCCCCAGAGCCACCGCGACGTTTCGGACGAACCGATTCCGGCCAGCCCTGCGGAGTCCGGTCCCTTGAAAGCGATCGGTGAAGGCGGCCTCGTCCATGGCGAGGAGCGGAATCAGCTCGGGCGTCTGCTGCTCGGGGCGCGCCGCGAAGTCGGGATTCGACGTCGGCGTGGCGAAGCGGTTCCAGGGGCAGACTTCCTGGCAATCGTCGCAGCCGAAGATCCGGGTCCCGATCGCGGGTCGCAGATCGAGCGGGATTCCGCCCCGGTGCTCGATGGTCAGGTAGCTGATGCAGCGCCGGGCGTCCAGCTGGTAGGGCCCCACGATCGCGCCGGTGGGGCAGGCGGTGATGCAGCGGGAGCAGGAGCCGCAATAGTTCTTCGACGGCGCATCGAGCGGGAGATCGAGGTCGGTGATGAGCTCGCCGAGGAAATGCCACGAGCCGGCCCGCTTCAAGATCACGTTCGTGTTCTTCCCGATCCAGCCGATGCCCGCTCGCTCCGCCCACCCGCGGTCGAGCATCGGACCGGTGTCGACGTAGGGGACGATGCGGGCGGACGGCGCCAAGACGCGGATCGCGCGCGTCAGCTGGAGTAGCCGCTTGCGGACGCGCTTGTGATAATCGCGGCCCCACGCATAGCGGGCGATCCTGCCCCGGAGCGTCGCCGTCTCGGCGTCTCCCGGCCAGCCGCCGCGGTAGTAGCTCAGCGCGACCGAGATCACCGTGCGCGCGCGGGCGAGAACGGCGCCGGGGTCGACCCTCCGAGCGGTGTCGCGCGCCATCCAGCGCATCGTTCCGTGGCGCCCCTCGGCGAGCCAGGCGAGGAGCCTTCCGCCGTCGGGATGCGCCTCGGCCCGCGCGAAACCGATCGCGTCAAAGCCGAGCCGCGTCGCCTCCGCGCGGATGCGATCGGCGAGCGCCGCGGCGGCTTCAGGCAGCGCGGCCCCTGTGGTAGCATCGGCGCGTGGCGGACGAACTGGAAACCCAACCCGTATTTCCGCTTCCAAACGTGGTCCTCTTTCCGAAGGCCCTGCTCGCGCTCCACGTATTCGAGCCCCGCTATCGTCTGATGATGGACGAAGTGATCCAGGGAGGCCAGTCGATCTGCATGGCCCTTCTGAAGCCGGGCTGGGAGGCCGACTACTACGGCTCTCCCGAGGTTCACGCGGTCGGATGCGTCGGCAAGGTGGTGAGCCACCAGCTCCTCGATGACGGCCGCTACAACCTCACGCTCCTCGGCGAGTACAAGGTTGCGATCCAAAGCTTCGAGCGCGACCATCCGTTTCGGATCGCGCGGCTGCACCGGCTCACGGAGGACGAGGGCTGGTGCGGGAAGGAGTCCACTCCGAAGGAGTCGCAGGAGCTCCTGGCCATGTTCCGGCGCTTCAACGAAGGCCAGGGGGCCGCCCTCGACCTGGCCGCCACGTTGGGAGCGCAGATGGACGCCGACGCGGTCCTGAACACGATCGCGATGAACCTGAACGTCGAGGCGGCGGTGAAGCAGGAGCTGCTCGAGATGGAGAGCACGGAGCTCCGCTATCGCGCGGTGCACCGGGTTCTCGCCGACGCCTCCGCCACGCAGGACGTCCTCGATCGGGCGCGTCACCGCTACCCCAAGGAGCGGCGCGAGAACTGATATGGATGTCCGCCTGCTGATCAGCCGGCTTCGGGAGGCCTACCCCGACGCGGCCTGCGCGCTCGAGCACGAGAACCCCTTCCAGCTTCTGGTCGCCACCATTCTCTCGGCCCAGTGCACCGATGCTCGGGTGAACATGGTGACGCCGGGACTCTTTGCCCGATTCCCGGACGCCGCCGCCATGAGCCGGGCGAGTCAGGGAGAGCTCGAGGAGATCATCCGCTCGACCGGCTTCTACCGGAACAAGGCGAAGGCGATCCGCGCGGCCTCGGAGCGGATCATGGAAACGTTCGGGGGAACCGTCCCGCGATCGATGGAGGAGCTTCTCACGCTCGCCGGGGTCGCGCGAAAGACGGCCAACGTCGTCCTCGGCGTCGGGTACGGCTTGTCCGAGGGCGTCGTGGTCGATACCCACGTCCAGCGGATCTCGCGCAGACTCGGGTTGAGCCGCGGGAAGACGCCCGAGCAGGTGGAGCGGGATCTCATGGCGTTGCTCCCGCAGGAGGACTGGATCGACTTCGCGCATCTCCTCATCTTCCACGGCCGCCGCACCTGCGCGGCGCGGGGCCCGATCTGCGCCGACTGCCCGGTGGTCGATCTCTGCCCGAGCGGGCCCTATTTCCTGGGCGGCCAAACCCCGCCGTGGGAGCGAAGGGCGCGCGCGCCGAAGGGGAAGGCCGCCGCGCCGAGGCGAACGGCAGCCGCCGCGTCAAAGAAGAAGCATCCCGCGAAGAAGAAAGGTCCCGCGAAACGGAACGTCGCCGCAAGGCGGAAGGGCTCGGCAAAGCGGAAGAGCCCGGTGGCGGCGAAACCAGGGCGGGGACCCGCCCGGGGCAGGAGGGCCCGGTGAGCGGCGCGGCGCTGGGGGTTTCGATCACGTGGCTCGGGCACGGTACGGTCCTCTACCGGTCCGAGAAGGGGCGCTCGGTGCTCGTGGACGCCTGGGTCGATTCGAATCCCGCCTGTCCCGAGGCGGCGAAGGACTTGAAGTCGCTCGACCTCCTGCTCATCACGCACGGGCACTCCGATCACTTCGACGACTGCCTCACGTTGGCGCGGAAACATGAGCCAGACCTCGTCTGCATGCACGAGATCGCCCATTACCTCCACCACAAGGGAATCGGGAAGCTCCACGGGATGAACAAGGGTGGAACCGTGGCGCTCCGCGGAATCAAGGTCACGATGGTCCACGCGTCCCACTCGAGCAGCATCCGCGAGGGGGATTCGCTCTACCCGGCCGGTGAGCCCTGCGGCTACGTCATCGAGTTCGAGAACGGCACGCGCGTCTATCACGCCGGGGACACGGCCGCGCACAGCGACATGAGGCTGATCGGGGAACTTTATCAGCCGCGGATCGCGGCCCTCCCGATCGGCGACCTCTACACGATGTCGCCGCTCGAAGCCTCGGTGGCCGCGCGCATGATCGGCGCCCGCACGGTCATCCCGATCCACCATTCGACCTCCCCGGCGCTGACCGGAACCCCGGCCGCGCTCCGGGAGAAACTCAAAGACCGCTCCGACATCGAGGTCGTCGAGATGAAGCCCGGCGAGACGATCTCGTGATCGATGGAGTGGAGACGGCCACGACTGCCTCCGACGCGGCCCGGCGATTTCGGGACGGGTCCCTGACGCCGACGGACCTGACGGACGAGATTCTGGAGCGGATCTCCCGCGAGAATCCGAGGCTCAATGCCTACTACGAGGTCTTCGCCTCCGAGGCGCGCGGGTCCGCCGCCCAAGCGGCGCGCGAGCTCAAGCAAGGCCGCGACCGCGGGCCGCTTCACGGCATCCCGGTCGCGATCAAGGATCTCTTCGACGTCGCCGGTCACGTGACGACCGCGGGCGCCCATCCCGGGTTTCACCCGCCCCCCGCGCGCGTGGACAGCGACGTGGTGGCGCGGCTTCGCGCGGCGGGGGCGGTCCTGCTCGGAAAGGCCGCGCTCCACGAGTGGGCGTTCGGGGTGAGCACGAACAATCCTCATTTCGGCCCGACGCGGAATCCTCACGACGCGACCCGGATTCCGGGCGGCTCGTCGGGCGGATCGGGCGCGGCGCTCGCGGCGGGCCTGGCGGTTCTGGCGCTGGGCACGGACACCGGCGGATCGATCCGGATTCCCGCGGCCCTGTGCAGCGTGGTCGGCCTCAAGCCCACGTATGGCCTCGTGAGCCTGCGCGGCGTCACCCCGCTCTCGCGCTCGCTCGATCACGGCGGGCCGATGGCGAATTCGGTCGAGGACGCGTTCCTTCTCCTCGAGGCGATCTCGGACTTTCGCCGGAGCGCGGCGCCGCGGCCGAGGATTCTCATCCCTCGGAGCTTCTTCTTCGACGACGTCGACCCGCGGATCGTCGAGCTGGTCCGGGAGGCGGCGTCCCGGCTTGGCGAGACCGAGACGCTGGACGCCGGGAATCCGGAAGGGACGTGGGACGCCAACACCGTGATTCTCCTGAGCGACGCGGTTGCGTTCCACGAGCAGCGTCTCCGGGAGCATCCGGATTGGTTCGGCGGCGCCCTCGCCGAGCGCATGAGCCGCGGTTTCGAGATCCGGGGCATCGACTACGCGCGCGCGAGGGACGTGCAGCGCGAATGGACGGAATTCCTGACGGCGCTGCTCGGAGACCATTCGGTCCTCGCCGCGCCGACGACGCCGATTCCCGCCACCACGATCGGAGACCGCGAGGGCGCCGAGCTGGCGCGGGTGATGACCCGCCTCACCGCCCCGTTCAACCTCGCGGGCGTTCCCGTGCTCTCGCTCCCCATCGGGAAGGTCGACGGGCTGCCGGTCGGCATGCAGCTCGTGGCCGCCCCCGGCCGCGAGTCTCTTCTCTGGGAGGCGGCGCGGGAGACCGCCCCTGAGTAGGTCGGATCAGCTGTCCCTACCCAGGCTCCCCGCCACGACGGCCGTCGGGGCCGTTCACCTCCGCGTGAGGGACCTGGACCGGGCGATCGGGTTCTACACCGAGGGCCTGGGCCTCAGGCTCCAGGGGCGGGTTGGGGACGTCGCCCGCCTCGGCGCCTGGAACTCGGAGCTCCTCGTGCTGGTCGAAGCCCCCGGCGCGGCCAAGCCGAGGGGGACGACGGGGCTCTACCATTTCGCTCTCCTCGTTCCGTCGCGGCGGGACCTCGCCCGCTCGCTCCGGCACCTGATCGCCAAGCGCGTGCCGCTCACCGGGATGTCCGACCATTCGGTCAGCGAATCCCTCTACCTCTCCGACCCGGACGGCAACGGGATCGAGATCTACCGCGACCGGCCGCGCGAGGAGTGGCCCATCGTTGACGGCCAATTGCGGATGACCACGGATCCGCTCGACGTGGAGAGCCTTCTGGCGGAGTGCGGGCCCAAGGACGCGCCACAGGCCGGACTCCCTTCCGGGACGCGCATGGGACACGTTCACCTTCACGTCGCGCACCTCGCCGACTCGGAGCGGTTCTATTCGGAGATCCTCGGCTTCGAGCTCCGGCAGCGCTTCGGCCGGACCGCCCTCTTCCTGGCGGCGGGCGGCTATCACCACCACATCGGGCTCAATACCTGGGCCGGCGTGGGGGCGCCGCCACCGCCACCGGGCGCTCTGGGCCTACTCCACTTCGAGGTTCTGCTCCCGGACACGGGAACCCTCGACGGAATTCTCAAACGCCTTCGCGCGGCCGGAGTCCCGGTCACCGAAGCGCCCGGCGGCGGCGAAGCGGCCGATCCATCCGGAAACGCGGTAAGGCTCCTGGCGCGGCCTCAGTCGAAATAGACGCGCTCGATCATCCGGGAGCGGCTCACCCGGAACGGCTTTCGCGCGCGAAACAGCTCGCGGCTCGAACTGGGACCCGAGCGCCTCGGCTCGATCGCGTCCATCGCGATCCAGCGGCGCAGATGCCGGGCGAGTTCGGTCGAGGTAGGGTGGGGGTGCGGAGCGAGGGTTCCACCCTCGACGTTTCCGGCCGGATCCCGCGTGAACGTGCAGCCGCAGAGGACCCGCACGACCACCCCGCTGAAGCGACCCAGTGAAGGGTGGCGCACCGTGACGGAATCGCGATGGATGAACTGCTCGCGAACGCCGCCCCCGACGCGGGCGGGCAGCGTGGTCCGCTCGAGACGGGCGCCGCGCGGGACCCCAAGCGCGGCCCGGATCGCCGCGGCGCCGCCCGGGCGGTCTGGGTCCAGAGCGCTCAGCGCCCGATAACCCGAAGAAGCCGCGCGTGCCCGAGCCCCGCGCGCCCGGCCCGCGGCGAGAGCGGGGAGCCGGATCCCGTGGCGCGCGAACGCCTCCTCGATTCCGATCGTGGCCACGCCCCCTTCCTCGGACTGGTCGATCTCCCGCATCCGGAGCGCCACCGCGCGGTAGCGTGCCTCGCCGGGCGCGATCGTCTCCACCGCGCGGGCCAGGATCCGGCCCGCGAGTCGTCTCGCCCGCTCCACGGCCGCCTCGGTCGAGTCCTGCTTCATCTCGCGGGCGAGGAGCCACACCAGCGTGTCGTAGAACGCGCCGGTGAACACGCGCGAGAAAGAATGCGGCTCGGCCGCCAGGTCCGTTTCGGGGGCGCCGGACGGAAGCGAATCGGGAGGGGCGTAGCGGAACGAATTGTTGGCGTCGCGAAGGCGGGTGGGATCGCTGTTCGCGCCCGGACCGAAATTGTCGAAGATCGCCCGTCCGAGCGCCTCCGCGAGGCGGGAGACCAGGTTGCTTTTCCGGCCCGGGCCGCCGGCTTCACTCAGGAACGCCTTCCGCACGGCCGGATCGGTCAGGGTGGTCAGGAGGGCGGAACAGTCGGCGAATGCTTCGTGGAAGGAGGCCGTCTCCAGATCGACGCTCGACCAGTAGCCCGGCTGATAGACATCGAGGACGGCGTGCCCCGTCTCGTGGGACACGACGTCGAGGCTCTCCGCCGCGAAGACGGTGCGTCCGGTGGTCTTGTCGACGTCGTAGAAGAACTGGAGGCTCTTCCGATCGTAGAACGCGTTCAGATCCTTCCCGGCGCGCAGCCGCACGCGAAGCGGCGTCCCGCCATGCCACGCGGAGAAATCGCGCTCGAGGAGGTCTTCCCAAACGTGGATCGTCCGCTGGAGCGCCACCTCGCCCTGCCAGTACTGAAACGCGAGGGTGCCCGGGGCGTAGGGGGCGGGGGCGTAGCGGCGCCCTTCGATCACGAAGGGGGGCTCGCCCAGCGCGCGGGGCAGGGGCGTCGCCGGAACCAGCCCGACCGTGGACTCGGGATCGTTGGGGAAGATCTGGACCGTGCCGTCGGCCCCCTTCCGGTCCGTCGCGGCCCCGCGCTTCCGCACCGTCGCGGCCCCGCGTTTCCGCACCGTCGAGCCCCCGCGTTTCCGGCGCTTCACCGGCGAGCCTGCAGAACGGCGAGCGCCTTCTCGACTGGGAGCGTGTTGACCACGTCCTTCTTGGTAAGCCAGCCCTTGCGCGCCGCCCCGATCCCGTAACGGAGGTCGTCGTAGCCCGTGGCCGAGTGGGCGTCGGAGTTGACCGCGAACCGGATCTTCCGCTCCTTCGCCGGGTGAATCTCACGCCAATCGAGATCCAGCCGGTGCGGGCTCGCGTTCACCTCGATCACCACGCCTTCTCCGCTCGCCGCTTCGTATACCTCGTCGAGCCGGATTCGGAATCCCTCCCGCTGGAAAAGCAGCCTGCCCGTGGGGTGCGCGAGGATGCCCACGTACCGGTTCCTGATCGCACGGACGACGCGCTGTGTCATATCCGCCTCGCTCATCGTCAAGTTCGTGTGGATCGACGCGACCACGAAATCGAGCCGGCTCAAGACCTTATCCGGGTAATCGAGCGCACCGTCCGGGAGGATGTCGACCTCGGCTCCCTTGAGGATCCGGAGCTTCTTCGAAGTCGCGTTCCAAGCGTCGATCTCCCTGTGCTGGCGTTTCAGATCGGCCTCCGAGAGCCCGTTCGCGTAGCGAGCGGTGGCGCTGTGGTCGGAAATGCCCAGATAGGACGCTCCCCATTCTTCGGCAGCGCGCGCCATTTCCTCCAGCGTGGAAACGCCGTCGCTGTAGGTCGTGTGGCAGTGGAGGAGCCCCTTCAAATCCCGAAGTGTGACCAGATCGGGCAGGGCGTTCTTCTCGGCGGCCTCGATCTCGCCGCGATCCTCGCGCAGCTCCGGCTCGATGTAGGCGAGCCCGAGGGCCGCGAATAGATCGGCCTCCGTGCGGATCGGCGGAGGCTTCTTCTTCCCGGTGAGGGCGTACTCGTTGAGGCTCCATCCGCGGTCCAGCGCCCGGGACCGCACGCGGATGTTGTGCGCGACGTTGCCCGTGAAGTAGTGGAGGGCAAACGGGAACTCCTCCGGCGTCACGAGCCTGAGGTCGACCGCGAGCCCGTCCGGGAGCCGCACCGAAATCTTGGTTTCTCCTGAAGCGATGATCGTCGCGTCGGGGACGAACGAAAGGAACGCCTTCCCGACTTCCTCGGCCTTCTCCGTCGCGACGAGCAGGTCGACGTCCTTCACGGTCTCCATCCACCGCCTGAGGCTCCCACCCACCTCCACCTGGGTCACCGCGGGGAGCTTCCGGAGCTTCTTCGAGAGCTCCTCCGCCAGCGGCCGGACGTCGGCGGCGAGCCGGCGTCCGCCGCCGGCCTCGAGGAACGCGATCCCCTCGAGGATCTTCTTCTCGGACTGCTGGCCGAATCCCTTGAGCTCCCGGATCGCGCCCTTCTCGGCCGCGTGCTTGAGCTCCGCCAGCGACTTGATCCCGAGGGTCTCACCGAGCAGCCGCACCCGCTTCGGGCCCAAGCCGGGGACGCGGATCATCTCGAGGTAGCCGTGCGGGATCGAATCGACGAGCTCCTCGTAGAATTTCATGTGCCCGGTCTTCCAGAGCTCGGTGATCTTCTGAGCGGTCGACTCGCCGATGCCGTCGATCTCGGTCAGCGTTCCCGCTTCGATGAGCGTGCCGAGATCCTCGGAGATGCCCTCGACCGCGCGGGCGGCGTTCTCGTAGGCCCGCATCTTGAACGGGTTTTCTCCCTTGAGCTCCAGGAGGACGGCGATTTCCGACAGGGTGCGGGCGACGTCGCGCTTGTCCACGGGGGGTTAGAGCTTGAGGCTGACGGTGACCCCGTCCCGAATGGGGAGCAGGGTCGTGTGGAAATCGGGGGCCCGGTAGAGGAGGCGCGTGAGCTCCTGAACCCCTCGCGCATTCCGATCGCCCCGCTTCCGAAGCACCCGGCCGCTCCAGAGCATGTTGTCGGTGATCAGGAGGCCGCCCGTTCGGAGCTTCTTCCGCGCGATGGGAAGCACCTCGGGATATTGCCATTTGTCGATGTCGTTCAGGATCACGTCGAACGTGCCGCGCTCGCGCTCGAGGTGTCCGATCGCGTCGCCCACGAGCGGCGCCCGAGATATTTCATCGCGCGCTTCGAGTTCGCGGGATCCCCCTCGGTCATCACGACCCGCCCTCTCGGGCCGACCGCCAACGCGAACCACACCGCCGTGTAGCCGTACCCCGAGCCCAGCTCGAAGACGCGGCGGGCGCGGATCGCCCGCGCGAGCTGATAGAGGACGCGCCCGACGAGGGGGCCGATGATCGGGAAGCCGTGCCGCTCGGCGTAGGCTTCCATCGGCCGGAGAATCGGATGTCGGTCGCGCTGGACTTTAAGAAGGTATTCGTTGATGCGCGGATTGGTGATCGCGAACGAGGCGCTCATGTCGATCCCCCGTGGACGGCTCGCCCGCGGTCAGGCCAGCTCTTCGAGCGGGCGACGTCCCGAAAAGCCTGCGTCGATCGGATGCCAATGCCCGATCCGCTCCTCTCCGC
>VBOZ01000010.1:93464-110083 GCA_005893305.1 Candidatus Eisenbacteria bacterium
AGGCCCAGCTCGAGATCGCGAATGACGCAACCGTGGTGGGATACCGCCGTGAGCGACTGGCGAAAGCGCTCTAGCCGCGCCGAGTACGCGTGCTCCTTCTCACGGAGGGCGCGCACGTCCGGGTTCGATCCGCTCGCGCCGGCGCTCTCGATGGCCGAGAGGACCTCGAGCTCTCTGCGGAGGGTCGTGATCTCGCGGCCCAGGACGCTCAGCTCGGCCAGGGCCTTTTCCAGTGTCGGAATCAGGCCGTTCGCTTCCTCGACCGAGAATATCTTGTTCCGGATCCGCTCCATGATCGACCGTAACCCTAGCATTGACACCGCACTCTTGCAACCCGCAGCCGATTCTGCCACGCTCCCAGGCCATGTCTCTTGAGAGCCCGATCTCGCGGCGGGACTTCATTCGAAACGGCGCGCTCCTCTCGACGGCGATCCTGGCCGGGAGCGCCGGCGCCATTCCGTGGCTCAAGGGGGCCGGCGTGGCCGAGGCGGCGCTCATGGGGATCGGCCAGGAGCTTCGCGATGTCCTGAACCTCGAGACCGTCAATCGGATCCTCATCGAGGCGCTGGCCCGCGGCGGCGATTTCGCCGATCTCTTCGCGGAGCAGCGCTTCCGCACTTCGATCGTTCTCGACGACGGGAAAATCGACTCGGTCACGTACGGGTACCCGCGCGGCGCCGGGGTGCGCGTCTTCCGCCGCCACCAGACCGGCTACGCTTTCTCCGACGACATCGCCTACTCCAGCCTGCTCGACGCGGCCCGGGTCGCTTCGAGCATCGTGCAGAATCAGAGCCCGGTCCGGCCGCTCGACGTGACGCCGCGCAGGATTCCGCCTGCCTTCACGCTCGTGGCCCCCGCGCCGCTGATGGGGGAGCCGATGAAGTTCGACCTGCTCCGCCGCATGGACGCCGCGGCCCGGGGCGCCGACCCCCGGATCGTCTCGGTTCGGATCGACTACGTCGACGAGGTCCGCGACATCCTGATCGGCACCTCGGACGGCGCGTACGTGATCGACCGGCAGTATCTCGTCTCGATCGTGTGCGTGCCGACCGCGGCGCAGGGCTCGGAGCGCCGGAGCGGCTTCTCCTCGCTCGGCGGTCGGGTCGACCAGGACTACTTCCCGCGCCGCGATCCGGAGGCGGTCGCACGCGAGGCGGCCCGACAGGCGATCACGCTCTTGACCGCGGACCCGGCTCCGGCCGGCGCGATGCCGGTCGTCATCGGGCCGGGATGGGGCGGCGTCCTGATCCACGAATCGTTCGGCCACGCCTCGGAAGGGGACGGGATCAGCCGCGGCACCTCGTTCCTGAGCGGCCGGATCGGCACCAAGATCGCGTCGCCGCTCCTCCGCGTCATCGACGACGCGCGGTGGGCCAACGGCCGCGGCTCCTACACGGTGGACGACGAGGGGACGCCGGGACAACGGACCGCCCTGATCGACGGTGGCGTTCTCCAGTCGTACCTCCTCGACCGGCAGAGCGCGGGCCTCCTCTCGATGCGCTCGACCGGGAACGGCCGCCGGATGACCTACCGCCAGTGGCCGATCCCGCGCATGACCAACACCTACATCGACCGCGGCGTCAGCGACCCGGCGTCGCTCCTGAACGGGATCACGAAGGGGTTCTACGCGGCGGAGATGGGAGGCGGCTCGGTCGACACCACGAGCGGGAACTTCAACTTCGCGGTCCGCCTGGGACACCTGATCGAGAACGGGCAGATCACGAAGCCCGTTCGCGGCGCCATCCTGATCGGAAATTCCCTGGAGACCATGGGCAAGATCGAGGGCATCGGGAACGACCTCGTCGTCGAGCAGACGCGCGGTACTTGCGGCAAGGACGGCCAGATGGTGCCGGTCGGCGTCGGCCAGCCGACCGTGCGCTTCTCCTCGATCACGGTCGGGGGGACGGCGATCTAGCCATGGCGGTCCAGACTTCCACCACCATCCAGGAGACGCTCGAGCGGGTGCGGACCCTGGCGGAACGTTCCGGGGCCGCCGAAGCGGAGACCTACTTCGAGTTCATCACGCTCGCCGAGGCGCGCGTCCGCGAGCGGGAGGTCGAGCTGATCCAGCAGTCGGCGATCACCGGCCTCGGCCTCCGCGTGCTGCGCGACCGGAAGATGGGGTTCCTCTACACGACCGACCTGAGGCGCAACGTCATCGACGAGCTTGTCCTGCGCACCATCGCGCTCGCCGACCAGGCGACGCCGCGCGACGAGAACAAGCTTCCCGACCAGGCGTTCCCGCCGCAGGGAAACCTCGAGATCTTCGACGATGCCATCGCGGCGATGCGGCCCGAGCAGCTCATCCCGCTCGCCCGCTCCATGGAGGACAACGCGGTGGCGCGGGATCAGAAGATCCAGACCACGCTCGACACGCGTGCGGGCTACGCGATCGGCGAGGTTCATTTCTCGAATACCTTCATCCCGTACCAGGTATTCCGGTCCACCACCTCCTGGCTCACCTGCACGGCCGTGGCGACGGACGGCGACCAGAAGCGCGAGGGGACGTACTCCGATCGGAAGCGGATCTTCCTGGACCTGAATACGCCCGAGCGGATCGGGCGAAAGGCGGCCGAGCGCGCGCTCGCGAGGCTGGGAGCCAAGCCGGTCCCGTCGACCAAGGTACCGGTCATCTTCGAGGCCGAGGCGGCGGGCGCCTTCGTGGGAGGTCTCTTCGGCGCATTCAACGGATTGAACGTGATCGAGCAGCGGTCGTTCCTCGCCGGCCGGAAGGGCCAGCAGATCGCCTCGCCCCTCGTCACCATCGTGGACGACGGCATCCAGCGCCGCGGCCTCGGGTCCCGTCCGTTCGACGGTGAGGGATCGCAGACGCGAAAGACGGTGGTCGTGGAGAACGGGGTCCTCGCGCGCTTTCTCCACACCGTCTCGACCGCGCGGCGCCACAACGTCCAGCCGACCGGGAACGCCGCCCGCGGATACGATTCGCTCCCGACGGTCGGCCCCACGAACTTCTACATCGACAGCGGGTCGTCCAAGCCGGACGCGATGATCCAGGAAGTGCCCCGGGGGCTCTACGTCACCGGAACGGCCGGGTTTGGCTTCGACATCGCGGCGGGCGAGTACTCGCAGCAGGTCGAAGGACACTGGATCGAGGGCGGAAAGCTCGTCCGACCGGTGGAGGGCATCACCGTCGCCGGCAAGCTCGGCGACATGCTCCTGGGAATCGACGCCGTGGGGCGGGACCTCGAGTTCCGCACCACCTTCGCGGCCCCCACCATCCGCTTCAAGGAGCTCACGATCGGGGGCGTGTAGGCCCGAGCGGCGCGCCGCGGGGCTCACTGGGCCCACTTGCGCTCCGCGGCCGCGCTACTCCTCGGCCGCCTTCGGCTGGGTGTCTCCCTCCTCCTTCGGCGCGGCGTAGAGCTCGCCCACGGTGAATTTCTTGGGCTGCTTCACGTAGATGTACGCGGTATTGGCGGCCGCCGCGCCCTCGCTGCACGCGGTGATCAGGAGCTTGTACTTGCCGGGGTAGGTCGCGATGTCGCCGCAGCAGAAGACGCCCTTGATGTTCGTGTTCATCACGTTGTCGACCTTGATCTGATTCCCGGTGAGGTCCAGCCCCCACTGGCGGACGATCTTCGTGTCCATTAGGTAGCCGATGTTGATCGAGACGACATCGATCTGGACCTCCTGGGTCGCCCCGCTCTTTCGGTCCTTGATGATCACCGATTGGACTTTGCCGTCGCCCTTGATTTCGACGGTCTCGGTCTCGAGCAGCGCCCGGATCTTCGACTCGCGCACCTCCTCGACGTAGCTGTCCATCCCCTGCCACTTGTCGAGCATGTGAATCAAGGTGACGTCGGCGGTCTCCTTGATCGATAGGGCGGATTCCAGCGCGCTGTCCCCGCCGCCGATCACCAGCACGTGCTTCCCGCGGCTCTCCTCGACGTCGGGCATGCCGTAGAAGACGCCCTTGCCCCGGAGCTCGGCCTCGCCCGGCTTTCCGATCTTCCGCGGCTCGAACGCACCTCCCCCGGTCGCGACGATGACGCTTCGCGCCTCGTAGGCCCCCTTCGTGGAGGTGACGCGGATGAGATTGGCCTCATCGTCGCGTGCGATCATCGTCACGTGCTCGCCCTCCTGAATGCGGGCGTCCATGTGATTCGCCTGGTCGATGAAGTTCTTACCCAAATCCTCGCCCATCACGTAGGCGTAGGAGGGATAGTCGTGGACCGGTTTCTTCGGGTAGAGGGAGGCGAGCTGGCCGCCCGCGACGGCGGTATCGAGGAGCAGCGTCGACATCCGGCGCATGCGGGTGAAGAGCGCGGCGGAAAGACCTGCGGGGCCGGCGCCGACGATGAGCACGTCCCAAATCACGATTCGGAAGCCTCGGTGTCGAGCACGAGATCGAAATGGCACGGCAGCATATCACAGGGACCGGCCGGCTTACGGCGCCCGCGCGAGAGCCCCGAGCCTTGCCGGGCGCCGGCGGGCCGTGATACCTTGAAATGACCATGGCGCCGGCCCAGAGCAAGGTCCTCGAGATCATCGAAGACGCGATCTACGACGAGCAGTCTGCCCACGACTATTACCTGAAAATGGTCGAGGTCATCGACGAGCCGTCGGGCAGGGAACAATTCCGCCACCTGGCGCAGGAGGAAGTTCGCCATCGCGAGATCTTGGAAGAGCGGTGGCGGGCCCTGACCGGGAAGCGCTTCCGCTTCGAGGTGAGCAAGCTGCCCCACGAGCACGCGCCGGTGCCCACGTCCAACGCCAACGCCGTCGAGGTCCTGGGGATCGCGATGGAGCAGGAGCTGGAGGCGGTCGCCAAGTACAAGGAGCTGGCGGGGTCGGCTCCCGACGAGGAAGCCAAGAGCGCTTACTTGGAGCTCGCGCGGGACGAGCACCAGCACTACGAGTGGTTCCGCGCGCAGCGCCAGGCGATCCAGAGCGGGATCCACTGGTTCATCGAGACGCTTCCCGGCACGCTCGAGCGCTAGGCGGCATCGGCGTGCCGCAGGCGGTGGCCATTCCCCTCCGCGTCGCCACGGCGCCCAAGGTCCCGTTCCTCTCCCTCGACACCGTCTGGTTCCAGGTCGCGGGGACGCTCTGCAATCTGAGCTGCAACCACTGCTTCATCTCCTGCAGCCCGACCCACCACGCCCACGAGATCATGACCCGCGCCGAGGTGCGGCCGTACCTCGACGAGGCCGAGTCGCTCGGCGTGAAGGACTTCTACTTCACCGGCGGAGAACCGTTCTTGAACCGCGAGCTTCCAGAGATTCTGGAGGACACGCTCCGGATCGCGCCCGCCACCGTCCTCACGAACGCGACCCTGATCACGAAGGTCCGCGCGGACGATCTCGCGCGGCTGAGCGCGGGTAGCCGCTACTCGCTCGAGGCGCGGGTGAGCCTGGACGGGCTCACGCCCGAGACCAACGATCCGATCCGCGGTGAGGGCTCCTTCGAGGCGGCCTTGCTCGGGCTGCGCGAGCTTGCGCGTGCGGGATTCCACCCGATCATCACCGCGACTCAGACGTGGAGCGACGGCGAGGACGGCCGACTCCGCGAGCGGTTCCATGGCTTTCTCACCGATCTCGGGCTCGGGAGGCCCCGGCTGAAGATCCTGCCGCTCTTCCGCATCGGTCGCGAGGCAGAGCGCACCCACGGCTACGCCCCGGCCGAGCGGCTCACCGAGGAGCACATGCGGGGCTTCGATCCCTGGAACCTCCAATGCTCGACCAGCCGGATGGTCACGAGCCGCGGAGTCTACGTCTGCCCGATTCTGATCGACTCGCCGGGCGCGCGGATGGGCGCCACCCTCCGCGATACGATGCGGCCGTTCCCGCTCGCGCACGGCTCGTGCCACACCTGCTGGGCGACCGGGGCGTCCTGCCGGAACTAGGAAGGCGCGCGAGGGAGGACTCGTGATCGCGGCCGCGGAGCTCACCCTGAACGGTCCCGACCTCGAGGGCGCGCTCGCGTTTCTGGGTGGTCCCTACAGCAACCACCTGGCCCTTCGCGCCGTGCTCGAGGACGCCCGCCGCCGCGGCGCCCAGCGCATCTTCTGCTTAGGGGACCTCGGCGGCTTCGGACCGAATCCTGGGAAGGTTTTTCCGCTCCTCGAGGAGTTCGAGGTCATCACGGTCGCGGGGAACTACGATCTGGCGCTGGCGGCGCGCATGGCCGAGTGCGGGTGCGGGTACACCCATCCTTCCGACAACCGCTTCGCGCAGCTCTCCTACGACTACACCAACCGGCGCACGACCGATGCTGAGCGCGAGTGGCTCGGGAAGCTCCCCACGGCAATCCGATTCCGGCGGGAGGGACGACGGTATCTTCTCTGCCACGGATCGCCGCGGCGGACAAACGAGTTCCTCTGGGAGTCGGCCTCGTCGGACGCGTTCCTGTCGCGGCTGGCCCGGGACGCGGGGGCCGATCAGGTCCTCTGCACGCACACGGGAATCCACTGGCAGCGGACGCTCCCGGACGGATCGCGCTTCGTGAACGTCGGCGCGGTGGGGCGTCCGGCGAACGATGGGCGCACCGCGGCGTGGTATGCACTCCTGCCGGCGGGGGGCCACGTCGCCGAGCTGGTCGCGGTCCCCTACGACCACGACGCCCTGGCGCGCGAGATGGAGGAGGAAGGGCTACCTGCCGAGTTCACGGAAACGATCCGTACCGGCTGGTGGACCACCTGCCTCGAAATCCTGCCCGCGAAGGAGCGGAGCCGGGGGAAGTTCTAGCCGGTGGTCCGCGGCGTCGGGCGGGTGCTCTCGGAGTATTGGACGCAGGTTCGCGGCTCTGGCCGAAACCCCAAGCTCTACCTTGTCGGGGTCTTCCTCTTCGGGCTCGGCCAGTCGATGTTCACGCTCATCTTCAACCTCTACCTCCGATCGCTCGGGTACACCGATTCCGGCATCGGCCAGATCCTCTCCAAGGTCTCGATCGGCGCGGCCGTGGCGGCCCTCCCCGCCGCGTTCCTCTTCCGGCGCGCTCCGGCCCGCGCGCTCCTCGTGCTCGCGGGAGCGCTGACGGCGCTCGGCTACACGCTCCAGGCCACGTTCCGAGCTCCGGAGCTCCTCCTCCTCCTATCCTTCGTGACGGGCATGGTAATCACCGTCTTCCGACTCTCGATCGCCCCCGTCATCATGAGGGAGACCGGGTCGAGCGCCCGCCCCTTCCTGTTCAGCGCCGCCTTCGGCGTGCTGTTCGCCTCCGCGATCGTCGGCTCGATCGTGGGCGGCGCCCTGCCGCGTTTCTTCCACGCGTTCCTCGGGGAAGAGCAGGCCGCCCTTCGCGCGACGCTCTACGTGGGGTGCGTCCTGACGCTCCTCTCCAGCGTGCCGTTCTTCGCGATGACCGAGCCCGCCGGGAGCGGGACGCGGCTGCCCCCGACCGCCCTCATGCAGATCAGGGATTTCCTCGAGATCGACTGGGGCCTCCACCTGAGGCTCCTCCTCCCGGCCGCGCTGGTCGGCCTGGGCGCCGGGCTCATCATTCCGTTCATGAACCTCTACTTCCGAGACCGATTCGGCCTCTCGGAGGGGGAGATCGGGGCACTCTTCGCGGTCATGCAGGGATTCATGGTCGTCGGGAATCTCTTCGGGCCGGCGGTATCGCGGCGGATCGGCCTCGTCGGGGGCGTGGTCGCGACGCAGCTCGCCTCGGTCCCGTTCATGGTGGTGCTCGCGCTCTCGGGCAATTTCCCGTTGGTGGCCGCCGCCTTCTTTCTCCGGAGCGGCCTCATGAACATGAACCAGCCCCTGGCTTCCCACTTCGCGATGGAAGTGGTGTCGGAGCGCGACCACGCCGTCACGAACAGCCTCCTCTCCCTCGCCTGGTTCCTCGCGTGGAGCTTGAGCGCGGACATCGGCGGCGCGCTGATCGAGCGGAAGGGCTATACGGAGCCGCTCCTGATCGCGGCGGGCCTCTACGTGGCCGCATCGATCCTCTACTGGGTCTTCTTCAAGGATGTGGAGGAGGCCAGCGTTCCCAGGTCCGAGGTCGAGATTCCCGAAGCGTAACGGCTGCAATTACTGCCGCTTAGGTCCAGCCACAAACACTCCACGATCATCTCAAGTTTCCTAGCCCCGATGCCGATCATAGTTCGGAAGCACGGGTGGGTGCCCATTCGGCAAGGATGCCGTGCCACGGGCACCAGGGATCGGGCGGATGTCAGTCAGTAGACCTATAACGGAGGGGGAAGCACTATGAAGCGGATTCATCTGACCTTGGTTCTCGTGACGGTGTTCTGCGTGGCTGCGTTTGCTTCGGCTGCGAGCGCCAACACGGCCGGCTCGATGGAGATCAACGCCGGCTATGCCAAGTCCTCGACGGACGTCACGGGGAATAACGAGTCCATGGGCGGCGGAATCGCGTTTGGCGCCGGTTACTGGCGCAATGCGTCCCCGACCGTGCAGTGGGGTGCTGAGGCGTCGTGGGACAACCTCGGCTCCTTGGACTACACGCTTCCTGGTCCGACGACCGGGACGCTGAAGTCGAACATCATCCGTATCAACCCGGCGTTGCGCGCGAACTTCGGCTCGAAGACGGGCCCGAGCTTCTTCGCGCAGGGTGGTGCGGGTCTGTACCACATGTCGCTCAAGGATCAGCCGAGCGGTGGAGCTGAGGTTAGCGCCACGCAGTCGAAGTTCGGCTTCAATCTCGGCGCCGGCGTCGGATTCCCGGTCGGCCCGAAGACGAACATGAATTTCCTCGGTCAGTATCACTCCATCTCGACCGATGGTACGAGCACGAACTACATCGAGTTCAAGGCTGGCGTCGGATTCGGTCTGTAATCCAGGACGAACAGCGGAACCACGAACGGGGTGGCGCCTCACGGCGCCGCCCCGATTCATTAACCAGGAGGACCTCGCCATGAATCGGAACCACTGGGGCTTCATTCTCCTCACGGCGATCCTCGTCGTGGCGGTGACTCCCGCCGCGAACGCCGCCGTGCTGGGCACGCTGGAAGTAAACGCCGGATACTCGAAGGACGCGAACAGCGGCTCCTACGTCTCCGACGGAACGCTCGGCGGCGGCGTGGCGTTCGGCGCCGGTTACTACCGGAGCCTCGCGCCGATGCTGAACTGGGGCATCGAGGTGGGGATGGACAACCTCGGGTCCTCGGACTTCAACGACCCGCTCTTCGGAAGCGGCCAGGTGTCCGCGAAGGCGTTCCGGATCAACCCCGCGCTCCGCATCAACCTTGGCGCGCCGGTCGGCCCCTCGATCTTCATGCAGGTGGCCGGCGGACTCTACAACGTCAAGGGCGAGGTCAAGTTTGACTCGGGCGGGAGCGTGAACGGGAGCGATACGAAGTTCGGCGCCAACGTGGGCGCCGGCGTGGGCTTCCCGATCGCCCCGAAGACCCGGATGAGCCTGCTTGGCCAGTACCACACCGTCGCGACCGACGGAACGAGCACGAACTACTTCGCGGTCAAAGCCGGTCTCGGCTTCAGCATCTGAGTGGAATCGGTGGGGGTGGCGCCGCGAGGCGCTGCTCCCGTTTCCTGATGATCGGAGGAATTGCGATGAAGTCGGCATGCTTGGCTCTTCTCACCATGCTCCTGGTCGCGGCGATCGCTCCCGCAGCGGGCGCGAGCGCTCAGGGCGTGGTGGAGGTGAACGGGGGATTCTCAAAGGACGAGAACTACGGCTCCTACAATCCCAGCGGAACCTTACGTGGGAGCGCGGCGATCGGAGGCGGTTACTATCGGAGCTTGGCTCCGATGTTGAGCTGGGGCGTCGACGTGGCGCTGGAGCATCTCGGATCGGCGGACTTCCAAAGCGCTCTCTTGGGTGACGGGCAGATGTCCGCGAAGGTGTTCCGCATCAACCCCGCGCTCCGCATCAATCTCGGCACGCCGCTCGGCCCAACGCTCTTCGTGCAGGCTGGCGGCGGGCTCTACAACGTCACGAGCGAGATCAAGTTCGACGCGGGCGGGACCTCGAACGGGAGCGATACCAAGTTCGGCGCCAACATCGGCGGCGGCGTCTCCGTGCCGGTCGGTCCGAGGGTTCGAATGAACCTATACGGCCAGGGTCACACGGTCGCGACGGATCAGCAGAGCACGATGTACTTCGCGGTCAAGGCCGGCCTTGGCCTGAGCATCTAGGCGCGGGGGCTCGCTACCGTCCGACGGGGGCTCGCTACCGTCCCGCGGGGTTCGTCATCGCCTGGGGGGAGAAAACCTTCGCGATCTGGTCCTCGGGGAGAAGCTTCTTCTCGCGCACGATCTCGACTTCGCGGCCTCCTTGGCCACCTCGGCAGCCTTGGCGTACCCGATGTAGGGGTTGAGCGCGGTCGCGACCGCGATGGATCGCTCGAAGTAGCCGCGGCAGACATCCTCGTTCGCCGTGATCCCGTCGATGCAGGAAGTCCGGAGCACGCGAAGCGTCGGCGTGAGAAGGGCGAGCGAGCGAAGAAGGTTGTGGGCGATGACCGGCATCATGACGTTCAGCTCGAGCTGCCCCGCCTGCGACGCGTAGGCCACCGCGGTGTCGTAGCCCAGCACCTGGTACCCGACCATGTTGGCCATTTCCAAGATCACCGGGTTCACCTTTCCCGGCATGATCGAGGAGCCGGGCTGAACCGCCGGCAGGTTGATCTCATTGAAGCCGGTCGTCGGGCCGCTCGCGAGGAGCCGTAGGTCGTTCGCGATGCGCGTGAGATCAAGGGCGAAGCCCCGAAGGTCGTTCGAGACGCGGATGAACGGGGCCATGCTCTGCATCGCTTCGAACATATTCGGCGCGGAGCGGACCGGGATGCCGGTAACTCTCGCAAGATGGGCCACGACGCGCTCGCGGTACTTGGCGTGCGCGTTGATCCCGGTCCCGGCCGCGTTCCCGCCCAGGCCGACCGCGAGAAGGCCCTCGCGGCTCCGCTCCAGCGATCCCCGCCAGCCTCGGACGCATTCCCCGTAGCCGGAGAATTCCTGGCCGAGCGTGATCGGTACGGCATCTTGGAGGTGGGTGCGGCCGGATTTCAATACGTGGGCGAAGGCGCCGGATTTCGCGTCGAGGGATCGGGTCAACGCGTCCATCTCCTCGAGCAGCGGTCCCGCGAGCACGTGCGCGGCCAGGCGCATGGCCGTCGGGATCACGTCGTTGGTTGACTGGGCCATGTTGACGTGGTCGTTCGGGTGGACCAACGAGTAGTCGCCGCGCTTCCCGCCCAAGAGCTCGCAGGCCCGGTTCGCGATCACCTCGTTGACGTTCATGTGAAACGAAGTGCCCGCTCCTGCCTGATAGGCGTCGACCACGAACTGGTCGTCGAGCTTGCCTGCCATGACCTCCTCGGCCGCCGCCACGATGGCGTCGGCCTTCTTCGGGTCGAGCTCCTTGACCTCCGCGTTCGCGCGCGCGGCCGCGATCTTGATCCGGGCGACGGCCCGGACCATCTCGACGTGGAGCCGCTCGCCGCTGATCGGGAAGTTGGCGACGGCGCGGGCCGTCTGGACGCCGTAGTAGGCGTCGGCGGGAACTTCGAGGGGACCCAGCGAATCACGCTCCACGCGGGTCGCCTTAGACATGCGAGGTCAGGGGAGCCAGGGGAGCGCTCGCGAGCATCGGGAGCGGTGCCGGGGAATCGACCGGGCGATCCCAGACCCGGGAGAACGCCCGGGCGAGCTGGGCGAGGACCGCTTCGCGCGGAGGCGCGTGGCCGAGGAGCGAGGCCATCGAGGCGACACCCAGGTGGCGGATGCCGCACGGATGGATCAGATCGAAGTGGCTCAGGTCGGGATCCACGTTGAGCGCGAACCCATGAAACGCCACCCAGTGGCGTACGGCGACCCCGATCGCGGCCACCTTCTTCTCCCCGACCCAGACGCCGGTGTACGACGGGTTCCGAGCCGCCGGAAGCCCGAACGCGCCCAAGCAATCGATCAGTGCCTGCTCGAGGTCGCGGAGGTATCGGTGGAGATCCCTCCCGCCCGGGAGGCCCGCCAGGGAGACGATCGGGTATCCGACGATCTGGCCCGGTCCGTGGTAGGTCACGTCGCCACCGCGCTCAACCGACACGAGATCGACGCCTCGGCGGCGAAGCTCGTCCTGGCCGGCGCGGAGGTTCTCCGGATGGCCGGAGCGGCCAACGGTCACGACGGGATCGTGCTCGACGATATAGAGGACGTCCGGCGCTTCGTCGCGCGAGCGCATCTCGACCGCGCGGCGCTGGAAGGCGAGGGCCTCGCGGTAGGGGACGCGGCCCAGGTCGTAGACCGGAATCGGGGCAGGCATCAAATCGAGTCTAAGAGCCAGCTCTCCGGGTCCTCGAGCAGCTCCTTCACGCGGTGGAGGAACATCACGGCCGGCGTCCCGTCGACCAGTCGATGATCGAAGGAGACGACCAAGGTCATCATCCACCGGACGACGATCCGGTGATCGCGGACCACCGGGCGTTCCTGGATCAAGTGCACCCCGAGAATCGCGGACTCGGGATAGTTGATGATCGGGGTCGAGGCGGTCGCGCCGAACATGCCGGCGTTCGTGATCGTGAACGTGCCGCCCTGAATGTCGTCCAGCGTGAGCTTCTCGGCTCGGGCGCGCTTCCCGAGATCCTCGATCTCGGCCGCGAGCTGGACGATCGTCTTCCGATCGGCGTCGTGCACGACCGGTACGATCAACCCCTGGTCGCGATGCACCGCGATGCCGATCGAGTAGTACTTCTTGTAGTGGACCTCGGTGTCGGTCATCGAGGCGTTGACGATCGGGTACTCCCTGAGTGCGCGCGTGACGGCCCGGATGATGAACGGCATGTAGGTGAGGTTCAGGCCGTACTGAGCCTTTACCTTCTCCTTGAGCCGGCCCCGAAGCTCGACCAGCGCCGTCATATCGGCCTCGTCCCACGTGGAGCAGTGGGCGGCGTTGTGCCTCGAGCGGAGCATGTTCTCGGCGATCTTCTTCCGCACGTTCGTGAGCGGCTTGACCTCGACCTCGCGGCTGCCCGGCGCGGTGAAGGAGGGAGTCGGAATCGGCGCGAGCGGCTTCGGCGCTGCCGCCGGCGCGGGCGCGGTCATCGTCCCGGCTCCCGCCGCGGACGGCGCCATCGTGCGAGCCCCCGCGGCGGCCGCGACTACCCCGGCCCCCACGGAGGCGAGGACGTCCTCGCGCGTGACGCGCCCGCCCATTCCGGATCCGCGGATCTGCGACACGTCGAGGTTGTGCTCCTTGGCAAGCTTTCGAACCGCGGGCGAAAGGTGCATCCCGTCCGTCGACGGGGCGGTCGCGGTGGCGGAGCCCATCGTGCCCGCGCCACCGGAGCCGGATGCGGCTGCGCTGGCGGGCTGTTTCGCCCCGGCGGCGGACGGCTGGGCCGCGCCGCCCGAGGGCAGCGTTTCGCCGGCCGCGAGGATCACCCCGAGCGGATCACCGACCTGCGCCACGGCGCCTTCGGGAACCAGGATCTGGCCGAGGGTGCCGGGAGACGGCGCGGGGAGCTCGATGTTGATCTTGTCGGTGATGATCTCGACGATCGGCTCGTCCTTGGCGATCGGATCGCCGAGCTTCTTCAGCCACTTTCCGATCGTGCCCTCGACCACGCTCTCGCCGAGTTGAGGCACTACGATGGTGACGGGCATCCCTTCCTCCGACTCCGGCCCGCGGGCCGGCTAGTAGGCCACCGTCTCGCGGATCGCCTGGGCGATCCGTTTGGCATCGGGCAGATAGTTCTCGGCCAAGACCGGCGCGAACGGCTCCTGGGGCGCGTCGGGCGGCGACACGCGGCGGACAGGCGCGTCCAGGAAGCCGAACCCCTCTTCCGCGATCATCGCGCTGATCTCCGCGCCGACGCCCATCGTCCTCGAGCTCTCGTATACGACCACCGCGCGCGCGGTCTTCTCGACCGAGCGGAGGATGGTTTCCTTGTCATACGGCACGAGCGTGCGAAGGTCGATCGCCTCGACCTCGATCCCCTCGGCCGCGAGCATCTCCGCCGCCTCGAGCGTGCGCTTAAGCATGAGGGCGTAGGAGACGACCGTGACGTGCCTTCCCTCGCGCGCGACCGCCGCCTTCCCGAGCGGGACCGTGTAGTCGTGCTGCGGGACCGGGCCCTTGACCGTGCGGTAGAGGCGTTTGTGCTCGTAGTAGAGAACCGGGTTCTGGCCGCGGAAGGCCGACTTCAAGAGCCCCTTCGCGTCGTGCGGCGTCGACGGTGTCACGACGACGAGGCCCGGCGCGTGCATGAACCAGGAGGCGTTCGACTGGGAATGGTAGATGCCGCCGCCCACCGCGCCGCCGTAGCAGCACCGGATGACCATCGGGCAGGTGAACATCCCCCCCGAGCGGTAGCGCATCTTGGCAGCGTGCTCCACGATCCCGTCCACGGCGAGCGAGATGAAATCGTCGAATTGGATCTCGGGGGAGGGGATCAGCCCGGCGATCGCAGCTCCGATCATCCCCTGCACGAGGAAATTCTCCGAGATCGGGCTGTCGATGACGCGCATCGGGCCGAAGCGCTCGTAGAGGCCCCTCGTCGCCTTGAATACGCCGCCGTAACTGCCGATGTCCTCGCCGATCAGGAAAATGCGCTCGTCCCGCTCCATCTCCTCGGCGAGGCCCTGCGTGATGGCTTCGATCAACGTCATGGTCTTGACGTCGGCCGACGCGGCCGCGGGCCCTTGGGCTCGGTCCATGGTCTTCATCGATGCGTTCTCTCCAGTCAAGGTGTCTCGCTCCGGTGCTTCAGTCGCTCGGCCCGGCGTACCTGCGCGGCCCGGGCCTCGCGCCGCTCTTCCTGCGTCTCTAGGATCAGTGGGGGCACCGCCCTCGGCCGCCCCTTCTTGTCGATCGCGACGAACGTCATGTACGCGGTGCTGGTCTTGCGCTTCCGTCCCGTCCCGAGGTCCTCGCTCTCGACGTCCACGCGGATCTCCATCGACGTCCGGCCGGCGTAGGTCATCCGCGCCGAGAAGGCGGCCACCTGACCCACCTTGATCGGCGCCAGGAACGAGACCTCGTCCATTGACGCGGTCACGGCCTCCGACCGGCAATGCCGGTGCGCCACGACCGCGGCCGCCAGGTCCGCCCAGTGCAGCACCATCCCGCCCAGCACGTTTCCGAGCGTGTTCGCGTCATTCGGAAGAACGAGCTGGACCATCTCCACGCGCGTCTCGCGCGGGGTCTTGCCGATCCGCCTAGCTGAGCGGGGCGTAGACGTCCTCCAGAATCTCGCTGGGATCGGGGTGCGGGCTCTTCTCCGCGAACTCGATCGCTTCCTCGATCTCCTTCTCGATGCGCTGGAGCGTCGTCTGCTTGTACGCCTCGTCGATCACGCCGCGCTCCATCAGGAGCTTCTCGTACCTCGGAACCGGGTCGCGCTTCTTCCAGTACTCGAGCTCCTCCGTCGTCCGGTAGGTCGCGGGATCGATCTCCGAGTGGCCGTACCAGCGGTACGTCTTCATCTCGATCAGCGTCGGGCCCTCGCCGCGCCGCGCGCGGCGGACCGCTTCCTGAGACGTCTCGTACGCCAGAACGAGGTCGTTCCCGTCGATCGTGACGCCGGGAAAGCCGTAGGCCTTCGCGCGCTCGGAGACGTTCTCGAGCGGAACGCCCAGGCGTTTCGGCACCGACTCGGCCCAGAGGTTGTCCTGCACCACGAAGACGCAGTTCAGCTTGTGGATTCCCGCGAAGTTCAGGGCCTCGTGCCAGACGCCGTTCGACGTCGCGCCCTCGCCCGCGAAGGCGACCGCCACGTTGTCCTTCTTCTGGATCTTCCAAGCGAGCGCGCAGCCCGTGGCGATGACGGTCTGGGCGGCGATCGTGGAGGCCGGCGTGATGATCCCCATGGGCTTCCAGCCGTAATGGCAGGGGTGCGACTTCCCGCGGTCGGGGCTGTCCTTCCGCGCGAAGAGCTGGGCCATCAAGTACTTGATCGGCATCCCCTTCGTGATCACAGCGCCGATCTCGCGGTGCTGGATTCCGATCACGTCCTCAGGGCGGAGGCCAAAGCAGGGACCGACGACGGTGGCTTCCTGGCCCACCGCGCTGAAGTAGGTGCCGTGGAAACGGCCCTGCTTGAAGAGCCGGCGGCAGCGCTCGTCCACCTGCCGGACCAAGTTCATGTAGTAGTAAAGCCCTTTTAGCTCGTCGTTTGAAACCGGCATGAAGCCTCCTCGCTCGACCCGACGCGCCAAGTCCGCTGGCTGGTTGCCGATGGGGCTCGGCATTCAAGCCTGCGACGATACCAGAAGTGGGCTGCCGACGCCACGGTCACACCTTCGCGCGGCCGAGCCGAAGCGCGTTCACGACGACGGTGACCGAGCTCAGGCTCATGGCGGCGGCCGCAACGATCGGGGAAAGCAAGACCCCGAACGTGGGATAGAGCGCGCCGGCCGCGATCGGAACCCCGAGCACGTTGTAGATGAACGCGAAGAACAGGTTCTGCTTGATGTTTCGCATGGTGAGGCGGCTCAGGCGGCTCGCGCGCACGATGCCGCGGAGGTCGCCCTTCACGAGCGTTATGTCCGCGCTCTCTATGGCCACGTCGGTGCCCGTCCCCATCGCGATGCCGACGTCGGCCTGGGCCAAGGCGGGGGCGTCGTTGACGCCGTCGCCCGCCATCGCGACGGTGCGTCCCTCCTCCTTGAGCCGCTTCACCGCCGCCGCCTTCTCCTCGGGCAGCACCTGTGCGATCACCTCGTCGATCCCGAGGCGGC
>VBOZ01000010.1:110118-229302 GCA_005893305.1 Candidatus Eisenbacteria bacterium
TGCGAACGCGCCCGCGGCGGAGCGCCTCGATCGCCTCGCCGGCGCCCTCCCGGAGCGGATCCGCGATGCCGAGAAGACCGGCCGGCTTCCCCTCGATCGCCACGAAGACGACGGTTTGCCCCTCGGAGCGGAGCGCGTCGGCCCTGTCTCGAAGCGCTCCCGGGTCGACGCCCATCTCGGCGAGGAGCGCCGCGCTCCCGACCGCGACCTCGCTGCCGTCGACCGTGCCGCGCACCCCTTTCCCGGTCACGCTCCTGAACTCCGCGGAGCGGGGGAGCGCCAAGCCACGCGATTCCGCGCCCTCCAGAATCGCGGCGGCGAGAGGATGCTCGCTCTCGCGCTCGAGGCCGGCCGCGTACGTCAAGAGCATTGGCTCGTTCCCGTCGAGAGCGATCGCCGCCACAAGTCTCGGCTTCCCCTCGGTCAAGGTGCCGGTCTTGTCCACGACGAGCGTGTCGACCTTCTCGAGGACCTCGATGGCCTCCGCGTTCCGAAAGAGGATCCCCATCGAGGCGCCGCGCCCGGCCGCCACCATGATCGACATCGGCGTCGCGAGCCCAAGGGCGCAGGGGCAGGCGATGATGAGCACCGCCACCGCGTTCAGGAGCGCGTACGCCATCCGGGGCTCGGGGCCGACCAGGTTCCAGATCAGGAACGTCGCGACCGCGACCGCCACGACGGCGGGGACGAAATAGGAGGAGACGACGTCGGCCAGGTTCTGGATCGGCGCGCGCGTGCGCTGCGCCTCGGCCACCATCGCGACGATCCGCGCGATCAGCGTCTCGGAGCCGACCTTCTCTGCGCGCATGACGAGGGCGCCTGTCCCGTTCACGGTGCCCCCGACGACGCGGCTCCCCGGGTCCTTCCACACTGGGATCGGCTCGCCCGAGATCATCGACTCGTCCACGGAGCTCGTGCCCTCGAGCACCACGCCGTCGACCGGGACCTTCTCGCCCGGCCGCACCCGGAGGAGATCGCCCACCCGAACCTGGTCGAGCGGCGCGTCCTCCTCGCTTCCGTCCGGGCGAAGCCGCCGCGCCGTCTTGGCGCCCAGGTCGAGCAGCTTTCGAATGGCCGCGCCCGTCCGGCCGCGCGCCCTGAGCTCGAGGACCTGGCCCAGGAGGACCAGCGTGACGATCGCGGCCGCGGCCTCGAAGTAGACCCCGGCCTGGCCGGACTCGTCCCGCAAGGAGGCCGGGAAGATTCCAGGGAAGAGCGCGGCGACGGCGCTGTAGGAATAGGCCGTGAAGACCCCGAGCCCGATGAGCGTGAACATGTTGAGGCTGCGGTTTCGAACGGACGCGACGGCCCGAGCGTAGAACGGCCACGCGGCGCACGTGCAGATCGGCGTCGCGAGCAGGAGCTCGAGCATCGCCCGGTGCCGCATCGAGAGGAGCCGCCACGCCGGCGCCCCCGCGATCTCTCCCACCGAGAGGAGCATCGTAAGCGCGGTGAGTCCCGCCGCGATCCAGAAGCGGCGCGACATGTCGCGGAGCTCCGTTTCGTCTCCGGGACCGGCGCCCGCCGGCTCGAGGGCCATGCCGCAGATCGGGCAAAATCCCGGGCGGTCCCGCCGGATCTCGGGATGCATCGGGCAGGTGTAGATCGTCGGCTTCGAGGCGGAAATGGGAGAAGGGCCGGTCGGGTGCCTCGAAGTGGTGGCCGGAGCCGCCTTCCCGGAGAGAAACGCATCGGGATCATCGGCGAACCGCTGGCGGCAGCGCTCGCTGCAGAAGAGGTACTCGCGCCCGCCGACCGAGTGCCGATGCGGGCTCTCGGGTCGGACGGACATGCCGCAGACGACGTCGCGCCCCGCCGAGGCTGGGCTCACCGGAATCGGCGTGGGTCTCGGCGAGATCGGAACTTGGGCGCGCATCGTTTGGATGGTACTCCGCATCCTAGGATAGAGCTAGGCCGTGGTCCGAATAGTGGTTGGGAGCGTTCCCACGGATTGGTATCATCTCCGGCCCTGCCCACCCTGGCGCCTTCCCGTTGAGGAGAACGAATGACCGACGTCGCGATCCGCGAAGACATGGTGTTGGATGCGCTCCGGGCGGTCATGGATCCGGATCTCAACCGTGACATTGTGAGCCTCAATTTCATCCGCAATCTTAAGATCGAGGGGACGACCGTCTCCTTCGACGTGAATCTCACGACCCCCGCCTGCCCCGTCAAGGACCGCCTCCGCGACCAGTCGAAGCAGGCGGTGCTCTCCAAGGTCCCGGGCGTGAAGGATGTGCTCGTGAACATGACGTCGGAGGTGCGCCGCGCGCCCGGTCCCGACACGAGCGTGCTCAAGAACGTGCGAAACATCATCGCCGTGGGGAGCGGGAAGGGCGGCGTTGGGAAGTCGACCGTCGCGGCGAACCTCGCGGTTTCCCTCGCGGGAAGTGGCGCGCGCGTGGGGCTCCTGGACGCCGACATCTACGGCCCCAGCATCCCGATCTTGATGCGCGCCGGCCATCCGGCCGAGCCGCGCGAGGACAACGTCATCGAGCCGGGCCTGGCCCACGGGGTGAAGCTCATGTCGATGGGCTACATGAGCCCGGGCGATCAGCCGCTCATCTGGCGCGGCCCGATGGCGCACAAGGCGCTCCAGCAGTGCCTCCTCGGCGTGAACTGGGGGGAGCTCGACTACCTCGTCGTCGATCTGCCGCCGGGAACGGGCGACGTGCACTTGACGCTGGTGCAGACGGCGTCGGTCACCGGCGCCGTGATCGTCTCGACGCCTCAGGATGTCGGGCTACAGATTTCCATGAAGACGCTCCGGATGTTCCAGCAGACGAAGGTGCATCTCCTCGGCATCGTGGAGAACATGAGCACGTACGTCTGCCCGCACTGCGGCGAGCGCGACGACCTGTTCGGCCACGGCGGGGCGAAGCGCGCGGCGGAATCGCTGGGCGTCCCGTTCCTCGGCGAGATCCCGCTCGACGCGGCGATCCGCCGCTACTCGGACGAGGGGACCCCGGTCGTGCTCTCGGAGCCCGAGTCGCCGTCCGGAAAGGCGTTTCAGGAGATCGCGGGGAAGCTCGCCCAGCAGGTGAGCATCCAGACGTTCAAGCGAATCGCCCTCACGGTCGTGGAGGAGTAGCGTGCCCGCGCTCTCATCCGACGCCACCACCCCGCTCTCGATCAAGAAGAAGGGCGGCGAGCGCGTCACGATCGGCTGGGCCGACGGACACGAGAGCATCCTTCCCGCGCGCTATCTGCGCGGCCGATGCCCGTGCGCTCAATGTGTGAGCGAGACGACGGGGCAGCGGTTGGTGTTCGAAGAGCACGTGAACCCCGACATCCAGATCCTCGCGGCGCGAATCGTCGGCAACTACGCGCTCCATATCGAGTGGAGCGACGGCCACTCGACCGGGATCTACAGCTTCGACTTCATTCGGCGGATCTGTCCGTGCCCGGAGTGCACGGGGCCGGCCGCCTAGCGCCCCTACATGCCCCGCCGGTAGTAGACGAGCTGGAAGACGTACCTCGCGACCTCCGACAGGAGCATCGAGAGCATCAGCAGGTGCGCGATCCAAACATTGGGGATCGCCAGGACCATGCCCGTAATCGCGGTGAGCACGCCGACGCTCAGGATCCAGGATGAATTCCGCTCGGCCCGCCACCCGATCAGCCGGTCGCGCTCGTCCCGCCCTTCCGGCTTGCTCGCGATCGCCACGACCGTGTGGCCGGCCACCAGCACGACGACCAGCAGGACCACCGCCACGAAGAAGAGCGGCACGAATGCGGCTACGACCGTGACGCCCCTCGAGAGCATGTGCGCCGCGACGACGAAGTACGAGCCCAGTACTCCGACCATGCTGATCAGTTGAATCCAGACGCTCTTCTCCTCAAACGACGCGTTCATCATTTCTCCTCTTGCTGGTGGAATTGGAAGACCTCCTCGAGCGGTTTTCGAAACGCGGCCGCGATGCGGAAGGCCAGCTCGAGGGAGGGCGCGTACTTCGCGCCCTCGATCGCGACGATCGTCTGTCGCGTCACGCCCACCTGTTCCGCCAACGCCTGCTGGGTCATCTCCCCGGACTCGAAGCGCAGCCGCCTGATCTGGTTTCGCACCGCCGCCGTTCCCATGCCATTAATGTATGTTATACCAGACATTTTGTCAAGTACACATGACCACAAATTCGAGGGAGGGCAGACGCGGGGCGCTTCGGTTACCTTATATGTTCTAGCAGTAATTAAAGTTAAGCAGGCCTGCTACCGGTCGACCGCGGCCCCTCGGAGCCCGGGCGCGATCGCCGGTAGAGGAGAAGGTACGCGAGCAGGATCTCGGTCGATTGAAGCCACCACCACACGACGCCGGGCAGGCCGTCCCGCCAACCGCCGCGGATCACGACGCGGCCCAGGAAGAATCGCGACGGCTCCCAGAGCGCGCGCGGCACCGAGGGGCGCACGCCCGAGGCGCGCATCCGCTCGGCGCGGTCGGCGGCGTAGGCCGCGAGCTTTCTGAGACGGCCGGGCAGCTCCGTGGCCGTGAAGTGATCGACGACGCCCGGCAGCCGTCCGACCGGGCCGTCGACGATCAAGCTCGAGTGGAGCGCGGACTCCCAGCGCGTGCGCTCCCGCCTTCCCAGGCGGACGTGCACGTCGCGGTCGAGCCCCCCGTGGTCGAGCGGAAAGCCAAGGAAGTGGCACCGGAACCGAAGCGCGTAGGCCACCGGGTCTCCGGCGTTCGGATCCTTCGACGCGACGCCGCGCACGGCTTCGGCGAGAGTCGAATCCAGCGCCTCGTCGCTGTCGAGCGCGAGCACCCACGCGCCGGCCGCCTCCGCCCACCCCGCGTTTCGCTGGTCGCCGTCGCTCCGGTAGGGGCGCTCGACGACGCGCGCCCCGGCGCCGAGCGCGATGTCGCGAGTCCGGTCGACGCTTCCCGAGTCGAGCACGATGATTTCGTCGGCGAAGGCGACGCTCGCGAGCGCGGCGGGAAGGGTATCCTCGTTGTTCTGGGTCGGGATCACGACCGAGAGGCGCGTCACGGCGCGCAGTATAGGGCCGGATTGAGAGCTTGCAAACGCTGTGGTAATCTCCGTGGCGCGCCCGGTTTCGAAGAACAGGTATCCGAGGAGGAAACGTGCAGATCGAGACCACGTTGGCCGGAAGTTATCCCAAGCTTCCGACCCAACCCGGTGACGCCAACCTGAGAGTCGTGCGGAATCGGCGCGACCAGGGGAAGGCCACCGACCAAGACGTCGCGGAAGCGATCCTAGCGACGACGCGCCGGATTCTGGCGATGCAGGAGCGGGCCGGCGTCGACATCCCCGTCGACGGGGCCGCGGCCTGGGATGACGCTCAAACGTACGTGGCGCGATCGCTCGGCGGCTTCCAGATCGCCGGGCTGATCCGCTACCTCGATACGAACACGTATTACCGCCAGCCCGAGATCGTCGGGGCGGTGTCCTGGGAGCGGCCGATCACGGTCGAGGACTTCCGGGCCGCGCAATCGATGTCCGAGCGCCCGGTGAAGGCGCTCCTACCGGGGCCGTTCTCGCTCTACCGGTTCTCCAAGGACCGCCATTACAAGTCGCCGGCCGACGCGCTCCGCGCCATCGGAGCGGCGCTCGCCCGCGAGGCGCAGGCGCTCGAGAAGGCCGGAGCCCGCTGGATCCACTTCGAGGAGCCGTGGATCGGACGCGTGCGCGCGGAGGAGGCGTCGCTCGTGCGCGCCGCGCTCGAGCCGCTCCTGGCCGAGCGGACCGCGCGCACGGTCATCCATGTCCCGTTCGCGACCCCCGGGGCGGTCTTCGACGCGATCCGCGACCTCAAGTGGAGCGCGATCGGCCTCGATCTGGTCGAGTCGTCCGCGGCGTGGGACATCCTGCCGCGCGTTCCCAAGGAGCGGATCGTCGCGCTCGGCCTGATCGACGCGCGGAACACCCGCCTCGAGGATCCGGCGGAGGTCGCCCGCGCCGTCGCGCGCGCCCGCTCCGCGCGCCCGGACCTCGACTTCCAGCTCAGCACGAGCGCCAGCCTGGAATACCTGCCCGCCGACAAGGCCGAGCTCAAGGTTTCCCGGTTGGTCGAGGCGGCGCGCATCGCGTCGCGGAACGGAGGATGATCATGCCCCGCGGATTGTGGACGACCACGGTGGGGAGCTTCCCCAAGCCCCCCAATCTGGAGAAGGCGCGCAACCAGCGCGCGCGCGGCGAGATCTCCGCCGACGCGCTGGAGAAGCTCGAGCGCGAGGAGACGGTGAAGCTGATCCGCCGCCAGGAGGAGATCGGGCTCGACATTCTCGTCGACGGTGAGCTCTACCGCGGCGACATGACGACCTACTTCGCCGAGCTGATGCCGGGGTTTGCGATCTCGAACCCGGTCCGCTCCTACGGGAACCGCTACTACCGGAAGCCGATCGCGGTGGGGCCGATCCGACGCAAGGAGCCGCTCACCGTGAGCTGGTGGAAGTTCGCCCAGGAGCAGACCTCGAAGCCGATCAAGGGGATGTTGACCGGTCCCTACACGATGATGGATTGGTCGTTCAACGAGCATTATCCGTCGCGCGAAGCGATGGCGATGGATCTGGCCGAGGCGATCAACGAAGAGGCCTTGGCGCTTCAGGAAGCCGGCGCGAAGTTCATCCAGATCGACGAGCCGGCCGTCTCCGTGCGTCCCGAGGAGCTTTCGCTCGCTGTGCGCGCGCTGGGCCGCGCGACCGAGGGGTTGAAGGCGAAAACGATCACGCACATCTGCTACGGCGATTTCGACGTGATCTACCCCGCGCTTCTGGATCTCCCGGTCGACATGATCGATCTGGAGATGGCGAACAGCCGCTACGACCTCCTCGACCGCTTCCGCGCGAACCCGTTCACGAAGGAGATCGGGTACGGCGTGCTGGACGTCCATTCCCACCGCGTCGAGACCAAGGACGAGGTGAAGGCGGGGATCCTCCGCGGCCTCGAGGTGCTGAAGCCCGAGCAGATGTACGTCGATCCGGACTGTGGGTTGAAGACGCGGACGGTGGACGAGGCCTTCGCGAAGCTCCGGGTCATGGTGGACGCGGTTCGGGAGGTCCGGGAGGAAAAGGGCATCACGGCGTGACGCGGACGGGTTCGGCCGATCTTTCCGGCCTCACGATCGATCGCGAATCGCCTCCTCCGTCATCCGGCCGCGGACCCCGGCCGTGGGCTCTTCTTCTGGGGCTCCTCGTCGCGCTCGTCGTCGCGGCAGTCCTCCTAAAGCCCGTCTTCGCTCCCAAAGCCATCTCCGTCACCGTCGCGCGGGCCGAAGCGCTCGGCGGCACTCCCGGCGCCGGCGCTTCGGAGGTGCTGACCGCGAGCGGATACGTCGTGGCCCGGCAGCGCGCCTCGGTCTCGACCGAGGTGGCCGGCCGGCTCGAGGCCCTCTACGTCAGCGAGGGGAGCCGCGTCACGAAGGGGCAGGTTCTCGGCGTTCTCCGGAACGAGGATCAGCGGGCGGCCGTGGAGAGCGCGAAGGCGGCCCTGGCCTCGGCCGAGGCCGCGAGCACCGAGGCGAAGGCCACGGCGCGGGAGAGCGCGCTCGAATTGGGCCGCGTGCGCGAGCTTCTCGCGCGCGGGCTCGTGAGCCAGGCGGAATTCGACCAGGTGGAGGCGCGCGACGCCGTCTCGCGGGCGCGCGTCGAGAGCGCCGCCGCGGCGGCGCAGTCCGCCCGGGCCGGCCTCGACCAGGCGAAGATCGCGTACGAGAAGACCTTCATCCGCGCCCCGTTCGCGGGAGCCGTGCTCCGCAAGGAGGCGGAGGTGGGGGAGATCGTGAGCCCGATTCCCTCGAGCGGAGGGCTGACGCGGGGCGCCATCGCGACGATGGCCAACCTCGCCACGCTCGAGGTCGAGGTGGACGTGAACGAGGGCTACGTCGCCCGCGCGCGGCAGGGGATGCGCGCCGAGATCACGCTCGACGCCTATCCCAGCGAGCGCTACCCGGGACACGCCCGGCAGATCGTCCCGACCGCGGATCGGCAGAAGGCCACGGTCCAGATCAAGGTGTCGTTCGATTCGCTCGACGCCCGGGTGCTCCCCGAGATGGGCGCGAAGGTCACCTTCCTGGCCGATCCGGCTCCGTCGACCTCCGCGGGCGGCGGCGCGGCGGCGCCGGCCGTGGTCTGGATCCCGCGCGCCGCGGTGCGCGACCAGGAGGGGCGGGCTGTGATCTACGTGGTGGAGGGCGATCGAGCGCGGGAGCGCGCTATCTCCCCGCGGCCGCTGGGACCCGATCGCGTCTCGGTGAGCGGCGGGCTCGCGGCGGGCGAAGCGGTGGTCGTGGAGGCGCCGCCCGAGCTGAAGGATAAATCCAGGATTCGAATCAGATAGGGAATCGGAGGAACATCGAATGGCCGACGGCATCGCCGCAGCGAACGGCAGCCTGATCTCGCTCCACGACGTCCACAAGGTCTACCGCCGGGACAAGATCGAAATCCCGGTGCTGGCCGGGATCAACCTCGAGGTGAAGCGGGGAGAATTCCTGGCGCTCATGGGACCCAGCGGCTCCGGAAAGTCGACGCTCTTGAACCTGATCGGGGGCATCGACCAGGCCACGCGCGGCGACGTGCGGGTCGCGGGCGAGTCGCTCGGCACCCTGAAACACTCGAAGCTCGCCGCCTGGCGGGCGCGGCACGTCGGGTTCATCTTCCAGCTCTACAATTTGATTCCCGTCCTGACGGCGTTCCAGAACGTGGAGCTGCCGCTCCTCCTGACGCGGCTCTCCGGGTCCGACCGGAAGAAGCGCGTCCACCTGGCGCTCCAGCTGGTCGGGCTCGACGGACGGGCCGGCCACCTTCCGCGGCAACTCTCGGGAGGCGAGGAGCAGCGCGTCGCGATCGCGAGGGCGATCGTCGCCGACCCGACGCTCCTCGTGGCCGACGAGCCGACGGGCGATCTCGACGCGAAGAACGCGGAGGAGATCCTCGTCCTCCTGCAACGGCTGAATCGGGAGATGGGGAAGACGATCTTGATGGTCACGCACGATCCCCACGCCGCCGAGCGCGCCCAGAAGACGCTCCACTTGGACAAGGGAATCCTGAAGCCGTGAAGTTCTTCCGCCTCATCCTCGCCCATCTCCTTCGGTCGAAGCGGCGGACGTTCCTGACCGTCTCCTCCATCGCGATCGCGCTCTTCCTCTTCTGCACGCTGCGCACGGTCATGACCTCCCTCGACGCGGGGATCCGGGCCTCGGACGCCACGCGCCTCGTGGTCCGGCACGCGGCCTCCCTCGTCTTCCCGCTTCCCTTGGCGTACAAGGAGCGCCTCGAGCGGGTGCCCGGCGTGGAGCGGGTGAGCTGGGGAAACTGGTTCGGGGGCTATTACCAGGATCCCAAGAATCAGTTCACGCAGTTCGCGGTGGACGCGGTCTCCCTCTTCGACCTCTTCCCCGAGCTTCTCCTGCCGGGGCCGGAGCGCGAGACCTTCCTGGGCGAGCGGACCTCCTGCATCGCGGGAAAGGCGCTGGTGGCTAAGTACGGATGGAAGATCGGCGACGTGATCCCCATTACCGGGACGATCTATCCCGGCGATTGGCGCCTGACCTTGCGCGGGATCTACACGGCGAGCACGCCGGACGCGGACGAGAACACGATCTTCTTTCACTGGGACTACCTGAACGAGGTGATGCCGCAGCCCCGCAAGAACTGGGTCGGGATCTACTGGGTCCGCGTCGGCTCGGCCACGGACGCGCCCGCCGTGAGCGGCCGCATCGACGCCATTTACGAGAACAGCCCGCAGCCCACGAAGACCGAGACCGAGAAGGCGTTCCAGGCCGGCTTCATCCAGATGATGGGGAACGTGAGTCTCCTGCTCACGATCCTGGGCTCCGCGATCGTCTTCGCGATCATGCTCGTGACCATCAACACGATGATGATGGCCGCCCGGGAGCGGACGACCGAGATCGCCGTTCTCAAGACGCTGGGGTTCGACGACGGCTTGATCCTGCGTCTGGTCGCGGCGGAATCGATGGTCCTCTCCCTCGCCGGCGGGATCCTCGGTTGCGGCATCGCGTTTCTTCTGTTTCGCAGGCTCGACTTCACGGCCGGGGGCATGATTCCCAACTTCCGCATGCTTCCCGGGACGCTCGGGATGGGCCTCCTGCTCGCGGTCGTCATGGGGCTCCTAAGCGGTCTCGCGCCCGCGGTAACGGCGGCACGGCTCCAGATCGCCGGCGCGCTCCGGAAGGTTGCGTAGCGTGGCCCTCATCCCGATCGCCTACAATCTGAGGAACCTGGCCGCCCGGCGGGTGAGCACCGCGCTCACGGCGCTCGGGATTGCCTTGGTCGCCTGGGTCTTCATCTTCACGCTCGCGCTGGCGGGCGGATTCCAGGCCGCGCTCCAGACGACGGGCTCGCCGAACAACGCGATGGTGATCCGGAAGGGGTCGACATCGGAGCTCATGAGCATCCTCGATCGCGAGTCGGCTGCCGCGGTGATGAGCCAGGAGGAGATCGCGCGCGCCCCCGACGACACGCCGCTCGCGGCCGCCGAGCTGATGGTGGTCTGGAACCTTCCCCGGAAGTCGGGGACCACCACGAACGTCGTCGTCCGCGGCGTCGGCCCGAAGTCACTGGCGCTCCGCCCCAAGGTGCGATTGGCCGAGGGCCGCATGTTCCGCCCGGGGCTGGACGAGATCGTCGTGGGGAAGATGGTGGCCGAGCGATTCCGGAACTGCCGGGTGGGGGACCAGCTCAAGCTCGCCGGGCGCTCGTGGACGGTGGTGGGCGTGATCGACGCCCAGGGCACGACCTTCGATTCGGAGATCTGGGGGGACGTCGAGCTCTTCATGCCCGTCTTCGACCGCCCGGTGTTCCAGAGCATCACGCTCCGGCTCCGCGATCCGTCGTATTTCCCGGCGCTCAAGAAGCGCCTCGAGTCGGACCCGAGGATGAGCGTCGAGGTCCAGCGGGAGGACGCGTTCTACGCCGCGCAGTCGGGCACGCTCGCGGGGATGCTCCGCATGCTCGGCCTCTTTGTCACCTCGATCATGGCGCTCGGGGCGGTCTTCGGCGCGCTCAATACGATGTACGCCGCCGTCGGGGCGCGGACCAAGGAAATCGGCGCGCTTCTGGCGATCGGCTTCTCCCGCGGCTCGGTCCTGGCTTCGTTCCTCGTCGAGTCGGTCTTCCTGAGCCTGATCGGGGGGCTGATCGGGTGCGTCCTGGCGCTGCCGGTCCGGTCGTTCACGACCGGGACCATGAGCTTCGCCACCTTCAGCGAGCTGGCGTTCCGGTTCCAGGTCACGCCGGGCATGCTCCTGACCGGCCTCGCGTTCTCGGCGCTGATGGGCCTGGTCGGCGGGTTCTTTCCCGCGCGGAAGGCCGCGGCCATGCCGATCATCGAGTCGCTGCGCGAGGCGTGATCCTGTGCTAGCGTCGGTCCCCTCATGAGCCACGCCACGCTCCGCATCGGATACCGCGCCAACCGCCTCGGCCAGATTCTCGGCGAGCGCGTCGCCGACCAGCTCAAGCCGTACCTCGGCACGACGACCGCGCAGCTTCACCCGGTGGACTCCTCCGGCGAGAGCGGCCTCGATCTCAGCATCGGCTGGCCCGGATCGCCGCTCGAGCGCGCCCTCGCGAAGGGAACGATCGATCTCGCGGTCCAGAACGCGAAGGACCTGGCCCCGGACCCGGAATCGGGGGTCCTCCTGGCGGCGGTGACCGAGCGCCTCACGCCCTTCGACGTCCTGATCGCGCGCGACGAGACGATCATGGACGAGCTTCCCGAGGGCGCCGTGATCAGCGCGCACACGCCGCTCCGCCGCGCGCAGCTCCTCCGCTATCGGGACGATCTCAAGCTCGTCGACTTCACCGGGAGCCTGGACGAGCGCATTCGGATGCTCGACTCCGGAGAGGTCGACGGGCTCATCGTCTCCGCGGCCGCGGTCGAGCACCTGGGGTTCCAGGACCGCGTGACCGAGATCTTCACGACCGAGGTGCTCCTTCCCGCGGCTGGGCAGGGGGCCTGCGTGGTCCAGATCCGGCAGGGCTCGAAGGATCTGCTCAAGTTGGTCAAGCACCTCGAGACCCCGACCGCGCGGATGGAGATCGAATCCGAGCGCGCGTTCGTCCGCGAGCTGAAGGCCGACGCCTCGATGGCGATCGGGGCGCTGGCCGCGATCGACGGCCAGAACGTCCGCCTGGACGGGCTCGTGACCGACCGCGACGGGCGGAGGGCGGTCCGTGACATCGAGGAGGGAGAGGCCGGCGACGAGGTCGGGATCGGCTCCCGGCTCGCGCAGCGCCTCCTCGTGGAAGGGGCGCGAAGGATCCTCTCGGGCGTCGGGACCGCGGCCCGATAGCCGATGCTCGACCTCAAGCGCGTCCGGACCGACACCGCTCGCGTCCGCGAGGCGATCTCGCTCAAGAAGAGCACCGCCGATCTCGACCGCCTTCTCGCCCTCGACGAAGAGCGCCGCGGGCTCCTCTCCAAGGTCGAAGCCCTGAAACACGAGCGGAACGAGGCCTCCGAGGAGATCGGCCGGAAGAAGAAGAAGGGAGAGGACTCCTCGGACGCGATCGCCGCGATGAAGCGGGTCGGCGACGAGATCAAGTCCCTCGACGGGCGGATCGCGACGCTCGAGGCCGAGATCGAGCGCATTCTCGTCTGGATTCCGAATGTGCCCCACGAATCGGTCCCTCGGGCGGCGGACGCTTCGGGGAACGTCGTGGTCGCGAGCGTCGGCGAGCCCCGCCGGTTCTCCTTCGAGCCGAAGCCCCACTGGGATCTCGCGCAGTCGCTCAAGCTCCTCGATTTCGAGCGCGGGGTGAAGATCGCAGGGAGCGGGTTTCTTCTCTTCACGGGGATGGGTGCGCGGCTCGAGCGGGCCCTCATCCAATTCATGCTCGACCTCCACACCCGAAAGCATGGGTATCGGGAGGTGTCGCCCCCGCACGTCGTGCTCCGCGAGTGTCTCTTCGGGACCGGCCAGCTTCCGAAGCTGGAGGAGGAGATGTACCGCCTCGCTGACGAGGAGCTCTTCCTGAACCCCACGGCCGAAGTCCCGGTCACCAACATGTACCGGGACGAGATCTTAGAGGGAGAGCGGCTGCCGATCTACCACACGGCCTATTGCGCGAGCTACCGCCGCGAGGCGGGCGCGGCGGGCCGGGAGACCCGCGGCATGATCCGCGTCCACCAATTCGACAAGGTCGAGCTCGTCAAGTTCGTCCGGCCGGAGACCTCGTACGATGAGCTCGAGCGGATGCGGCAAAACGCCGAGGCCGTTCTCGCCGCGCTGGAGCTTCCTTACCGGGTCCTCCTCCTGGCGGCGGGCGATCTGAGCTTCGCCAACGCGAAGTGCTACGACCTCGAAGCGTGGGCGCCCGGGGAAGGGCGATGGCTCGAGGTCTCCTCGTGCAGCAACTTCGAGGACTTCCAGGCGCGTCGGGCCGGCATCCGATTCCGGGCCGAGCGGGGTACCAAGCCGGAGTTCGTGCACACCCTGAACGCGTCGGGCCTCGCGCTCCCCCGCACGTTCGCCGCGTTGCTCGAGAATCATCAGACGGAACGCGGGACGGTGCGCATCCCGGACGCGCTCGTCCCGTACATGGACGGGGTGCGCGAGCTCGCCCCCGCCTAGGGGCCCGTCCATGGCCGCGCGCCGATCCTTTCCCCTCCTCCGAGCGCTCTCCTACAAGGTCTATCTCTTTCTCGCCGTCGTCGTCCTGATGGTGGCGCTCGTGGTCCACTCCAACACCATCATCACCCGCCTGAACGCGGAGACGCGCGCCCGCTGCGACGTCCTCGCCACCTTCTTCGCCGTCGTGACGATGCAGGCGGCGGACGATCCCTACATCCGGCCGATTTTTCGCGACGCGGTCCAGAGCATCAATTTCCCGATCGTGCTGACGGACTTGAACGGGGTCCCGCGCGCGTGGAAGGAGATCGGGATCCACTCCGACGCGATTCCCGATTCGGTGCTCGACCGGGTCGCGCGGACCGGCCGTCCGACGCACGAGGTGGCGCGGATCCAGGAGATCGTGCGGCGCCTGGACCGGATCAACAAGCCGGTGAACATCCTGCGCGTCGGCCAGCCCGGCGTCCTCGGCTTCGTTCACTACGGGGAGCCCAAGCTGGTCCACGAGCTGCGCTGGCTGCCGTACATCGAGCTCATCCTGATCCTGATCCTGCTTCTCTTCGGCTACGCCGGACTCCGGAGCCTCCTGATCGGCGAGCAGCGGCTCCTCTGGGCCGCCCTCGCGAAGGAAACGGCGCACCAGCTCGGCACGCCCCTCTCGTCCCTGATGGGGTGGACGGCCGTGCTTCGTGAGACCGCGGCGAGCGGCGACCTCAGGAAGGAGCGGGTCGACGAAGTGGTCTCCGAGATGGACCGCGACCTGACCCGCCTCCACAAGGTCAGCTCCCGGTTCGGCCAGGTCGGCTCGATGCCGACCCTCAAGGAGGGCGATCTCACCGACGTCGTCTCGGGCGCGGTCGACTACTTCCGGAACCGGCTCCCGCACATCGGGCACGAGGTGGAGATCATCGAGCGATACGAGGCGATCCCGCGCGTCGCGTTCCACCGCGAGCTCATCGAGTGGGTGGTTGAGAATCTGCTGCGGAACGCGATCGACGCGATCGACAAGCCGAAAGGGACGATCGAGGTGAGTCTCGTGTGGAAGCGCGAAGAGCGCCTCGTGGAGCTCTGCGTCCGGGACAACGGACGGGGCATGTCGCCCGAGGAGCGCCGCCGAGCCCTGGAGCCGGGCTACACGACGAAGCGGCGGGGCTGGGGCCTGGGCCTCGCGCTTGCGAGGCGGGTGGTGCGCGAGTACCATGGAGGGCGCATCCAGATCGTGGATACCGTTCCCGGGCGCGGCACCGCGGTGGCCGTGACGCTGCCCGTCCCGCCCCCGCAGCCTTCCTGAACCCGGATCCCGCATGAACCCGGTCATTCGAAAGATTCTCTGGGCCGATGACGAGATCGACCTCCTGAAGCCGCACATCCTCCTCCTGGAGGAGAAGGGCTTCCGGGTCACGCCCGTCTCGAACGGGAACGACGCGGTCGCGTGCGCCGCGCGCGAGAAATTCGACGTCGTCCTGCTCGACGAGTCGATGCCGGGGATGGGCGGCCTCGCGACGCTCGAGGCGATCAAGGAGAAGGATCCCGGCCTCCCGATCGTGCTGGTGACGAAGAACGAGGCGGAGTCCCTCATGGACGAGGCCATCGGCCGGAGGATCGACGACTACCTCCTGAAGCCGGTGCGGCCGACCCAGATCTTTCTCGCGCTCAAGCGGCTGCTCGAGTCGGACCGGCTCCAGGAGTCGCGGCGCGCCCGCGACTACGTGGCCGAGCTGGCCCGCCTCCGGTCCGAGTCGGCGGGTGGGCTCGACTGGCGGGGCTGGATCGATCTCTACGCGCGGAGCGCCCAGTGGGACGTCGAGCTGGACCAGGTGGACGACGAGGGCCTGAAGCAGGCGCAGGGCGATCAGCGCCGGGAGCTGAACGTCGAGTTCTCCTCCTACGTGGAGTCGCACTACGAGTCGTGGGTCGGCGGCGGAGAGGGCCCGCCGATGTCCCACCAGGTCGTGGAGCGGTGGGTGGCGCCCCACCTTCGCGAAGGGGGACGCGTCTTCCTGCTCGTGATCGATTGCATGCGGCTCGATCAATGGCTCACCGTCGAGCCTCTCCTCCGCCCGTACTTCGACATCGAGCTGACGCACCAGATCTCGATCCTGCCGAGTGCCACGCCTTACTCGCGGAACGCCATCTTCTCGGGGCTTCTGCCGGACGAGATCCAGCGCCAGCATGCCAACTACTGGCAGGAAGCCTCGACCGACGAGCGGAGCAAGAACCGGTTCGAGCGCCAGCTCCTCGATCTCCAGCTGGCCCGGCTCGACGTCAAGCTTCCGTCGGGGCTCAAGTACATAAAGATCTACAACGCCGAGGAGGCGTCCCACGTCCGCCGGAACATCGTCACGTTCCAGAACATCCCGCTCGTCGCCCTCGTGTTCAATTTCCTCGACATGCTCACGCACGGCCGGTCCGAGTCGGATCTTCTCAAAGAGTTGGCGCCGGACGAGTCGGCCTTCCGGTCCGTGATGCGGTCGTGGTTTCTCCACTCGGCGCTCTTCGACGCGCTCAAGTGGATCGCGAAGCAGAACTGCGTGGTCGTGGTCACGACGGACCATGGGGCCGTGTTGAGCCGGCGCTCGGCGTTGGTCTACGGGAACCGCGAGACCTCGACCAATCTCCGCTTCAAGTTCGGATCGAACCTGGGCTGCGATCCGAAGCAGGCGATCCATCTCAGGGACCCGGCCCGATTCCGGCTCCCTGCGGACGCGCTTAACAAGCAGTACATCGTGGCGAAGGAGGACTTCTACTTCATCTACCCCACGAAGTTTCACGAGTACGAGAGCAAATACCGCGGCAGCTTCCAGCACGGCGGGATCTCCCTCGAGGAGATGATCCTGCCCGTGGCCACGCTGCGCCCGCGCGGCTGATCCCGTGAACGTCGAGCTGCGTTCGATGCTTCGGACCGAGGGCGAGACGCTGTCGCTGGGCCGCCACGTGGGATCGCTCCTGAAGCCGGGGGACTGGATCGCCCTGACCGGGGAGCTGGGCTCGGGGAAAACGACCTTCGTCTCCGGTGTGCTGGCCTCGCTCCACCCCGGCGCCCGGGTGCGAAGCCCCACGTACGTGCTGGTCGAGGTCTACGGGGCCAAGCCGACCGTCGTGCACGCGGATCTCTTTCGCCTCGCCTCGAGCCGGGAATTCGCCGGGCTCGGCCTCGAGGACCTGGCCCTAGGGGACGCGGTGGTTCTCGTCGAATGGGCCGACCGCGCGGCGGGGGACCTTCCCCTCGACCGCCTCGATCTCGAGCTCCGCTATCTCGACGGCGACGGGCGGGAAATCAGAATTCGGCCGCGCGGGGACCGTTGGGAATCGCTCGCGCGCGAGGGCGCGTTCGACCGGGATCGGTGGCACGATGCGCTATATCCTGGGAATTGACACGGCCGGCGTCGACGGGTCCGTGGCGCTCGCCGGCGACGGCGAATCGCTCTCATCGGAGCCGCTCCCGCCGGGAGGACACTCCGGAATTCTCTCGGAGGCCGTGGAGCGGCTCACGAAGAGGCGCGGAATCTCGCTCGGAGATCTCGCCGCGGTCGGCGTCTCGCAAGGACCGGGCTCGTTCACGGGGCTTCGGATCGGCCTCGCTTGGGCGAAAGGGGTGGCCCTCGGCCGCTCCCTGCCTCTCGTCCTCGTCTCGGCCCACGAGGCGATGGCCCACGCCCATCGGTTGGGCCGCGGCCGGATCGCCACCCTGATACCGGGAGAGCGCGGCTTCGTGGAGGCGGCCCTCTGGGAGCGGGGCTCGAGCGCGATGCTCGTCTGGGGACCCGAGCCGGTGGATGAGGACGACGCCGTCGCGCTGGTGATCGAGCAGGCGCGCGCGGGTGGGTCGCCGCAGTCCCCTCCGACCCTCGCGCTCGCGCCGTCCAACGCCCGGATCGCCGCGGCGCTCGAGGACCAGCTCGATTCGACGGGCGTGTCCATCGTCGCACCCGCCCCGCTCGGCCCGGCCGTCGCCGAGATCGCGGACCGGCTCTTCCTCTCGGGGCGGGTCGCCGACTGGGCGGCCGCCTCCCCGGCGTACGGGCGGGCCCCGAACGCCCGGAAGCCGGCCTCATGAGGGCCCGAAACCCGGAAAACGCGATCCGCGTAGTACCCATGACGATCGCCCGGATCGACGACGTGCTCGCGATTGAGAAGGTCTCGTTCAGCGATCCCTGGTCGCGGGAGATGTTTCGCTCGGAGTTGGAGGTGGGCGGCGGGACCTACGCCAGGGTCGCCGTGCGGGGGAACGCGCTCGTCGGCTACCTGCTGGCGGTGATGATCGTCGATGAGGCCCACCTGGGAAATCTGGCCGTCCACCCCTCCGAGCGGCGCTCCGGTGTTGGCCAGCAGCTGTTGGATGATCTGCTCGAAACCGCCCGGGAGAAGGGTGTCGGGAGGATCACCCTGGAGGTCCGGGAGTCGAACCAAACTGCCCGTAAGTTCTACTACCAAAACAAGTTCATTGATGTCGCCATGCGAAAGAACTACTACCGGAACCCGGTGGAGGATGCTATCGTCATGCTTCGGAGCCTTCAGGAGGGTTCGAGGGCATGACCTGGCTCAGGAAGGCAAAAGAGGGGCTCAAAGCCCAGCAGCGGCGACGGGAGCTCCCCGACGGACTTTGGACGAAATGCGAGGACTGCGGCGAGATCCTGTACCACAAGGAGCTCGAGCGGAACCTCTGGACCTGCAGCAAGTGCTCCTACCACTTCCGCATCTCCGCGCGGTCCTACATCAAGATCCTGGTGGACGAGGATACGTTCGTCGAGCGCTTCTCCGAGGTCGTCTCGACGGACCCCCTCAAATTCCGCGACGCGAAGCGCTATAGCGATCGCCTGAAGAAGGCGCGCGAGGAGACCGGACTCTCCGAGGCCGTTCTCTGCGGAGAGGGGCGAATCGAGGGGCATCCGTGCGTGCTCGCGATCATGGATTTCGCGTTCCTGGGGGGGAGCCTCGCTTCCGCGGCCGGCGAACGGATCGCGCGCTGCATTCTTCTCGCGATCGAGACCCGCCACCCGCTCCTCATCCTCTCCTCATCCGGGGGCGCCCGCATGTTCGAGGGTATTCTCTCGCTCATGCAGATGGCGAAGGCGAACGCGCTCTTGGCGCGGCTCTCGGACGCCGGAGTCCCGTACATCTCGATCATGACCCATCCGACGACGGGCGGCGTCACGGCGAGCTTCGCGTCCGTGGGCGACGTCATCCTCGCGGAGCCGAAGGCGCTGATCGGCTTTGCCGGGCCCCGCGTCATCAAGCAGACGATCAACCAGGAGCTCCCCGAGGGGTTCCAGCGTTCCGAGTTCCTGCTCCAGAAGGGAATGATCGATCGGATCGTCCACCGGACGGAGCTCAAGAAGTCGGTCGCCTGGCTCCTTCGATTCTTCGCCGCCGGGGCGGCGCTTCCCCAGAAGCCGCGCCGCCGCGCCGGGGAGTCGCTCGAGCGATTCCGCGCCGCGTCGCTTCCGATCGGCACGGCGCTCCCGCCGGAGCCGCCGGCTCCCGGCGCGGAGGGAGTCGTTGCGGGGACGCGGACGATCGATCTGCCCGAGGCGAGCCCGAACGGAGGGACCCCCGCCGCCGCCGCGCCAGCGCCCGCGCCCGCGGCAAAGACGCCCGCGCCCGCGGCAAAGACGCCCGCGCCCGCCGCCGCGCCCACACCCGCGGCAAAGACCCCCGCGAAGCCCCCCGCCCGCTCCCCCGGCCGAGAAGTCCGCGTCGAGGAATGAGCTTTACGGAAGGCGTCTCGCTTCGCGGGCGCCTCGAGGACCTGTACCGCTTCGAGCGGAGCGGCATGCGCCCGGGCCTGACCGGGATCGAGCGCCTGCTCGAAAAGGCGGGGCGTCCGGATCGCGCGTTCCCATCGGTCCTGATCGCGGGCACAAACGGGAAGGGATCGACCGCCGCGACCCTCGCATCGATCCTCCGCGCCGCGGGCCTTCGGACCGGACTCTACACCTCCCCGCACCTGGTCCGGTTCAACGAGCGGATCCGGGTCGACGGCCGTGAGATCTCGGACGCGGAGCTGGATGATCTCCTGACGCGCTGGTGGCCCCGCTTCGAGGAGGAGCATCCCTCCTTCTTCGAGGCCGCCACCGCGATCGGATTCGACCACTTCGCCGCGTCGAGCCTCGACGCCGCGGTCGTCGAGGTCGGGCTGGGCGGACGCCTCGACGCGACCAACGTGCTCGAGCCCATGGTCTCCGTCATCACGACGATCTCGAGCGATCACGCCGAGATCCTGGGTCACACGCTGCGCCGGATCGCGATCGAGAAGGCGGGCATCGTGAAGGAGGGAGGGCGGCTCGTGCTCGGGGTCAGGCCGGGCGAGGCGAGAAACGCCATCCTCGAGATCGCGACCGCCCGCGGCGCGACGGTCGAGCTCCTCGGGCGCGAGGCCCGGTTTCGCGTGCTCCGCGTCGGGGAGGACGGAACCGAGTTTCACCTCAAGACATCCTCGTTCTCGGGGGCCGTGACGATCCCGCTCCACGGCGCGCACCAGGCGCGGAACGCCGCCCTGGCGGCCCTCGCGGCCGAGACGGTCCTGTCGGGGCGGCCCGGCGGTGAAATCGCGCGCGCGATCGAGGCGGGGATCGTCGACACGCGGTGGCCGGCTCGGGTCGAATGGATCGAGGGGGATCCGCCGATACTCGTGGACGTGGCCCACAACGTCGAGGGCGCGATCGCGCTTGGAGTGACCGTCGCCGCTCTGCTTCCCGGCCGGCCGATCGCCGTCGTGGCGGCCTTTTCGCGCGACAAGGCGCACGACAAGATCTTGAAGGCGCTGGGGCGGGTCGCGGGGCGATTCTTCCTCACCCAGTTCGCGGGCGAGCGCGCCACGCCCGCGGTCGATCTCCTTCACGCGGCGCCCGCGCGCCACCTCGATTGCGAGGCCGTGCCGGACGTTCGCGAAGCGATCTCGCGCGCGAAGTCGTGGGCCCGATCGCGAAACGGCGCGGTCCTCGTCACCGGCTCCTTCTTCCTCGTCGGCGAGGCGCTCCCGATCCTCGATCGCGAAGTCCCGCGTGCGATCTAGCTTCCTCCTCGCGGCCGCGCTCTGCGCCGCCGCCACCTTTGCCTTTCCACCCCGAGGCGCAGCCGCGCCGCCCGACACCACGTCGGTCGAGCGGAGCGACCGCGAGCCCTACCACCTGAGCGCCGACCGGCTCGAGGGATCCGCCGCCGCGGGGGAGAACGTCTATACGGCGAGGCGCGCGAAGGTCGTCCACGGCACCACCACCGTCACAGGCGACTCCGCGCTGATCTATCGGATCCGCGAGATGGTTCTGTTTCGCGGGAACGTGAGGATCGTGGACGGCGGGACGCGAATGTGGGGAAACGAGGCGTCGTATGAGCGGAAGACGCGCCTCGCGACCCTGCGGGGAGACGTCCGGATCGAGGAGTCGGGGGCGAAGATCACGGGGCGCGAGGCGCGCTTCTACCGGGCCGAGAATCGCTCGGTGATCACCGGCGACGCGAGGCTCGAGGACTCCACCCGGGTCGTGACGGCCGACCGCATCGAATACGACCGGAACAATGACATCGTCACCGCGATCGGGAACGTGGACGCGTACGATCGGGCCGAGAGCACGCGCGTCCGCGCCGAACGGGTCCGATACGACCGGCGAAAGGACTACGCCTGGGCCGAGAACGAGCCGGTCTTGGAGCTCGAGGAGCGGGACGGGAAGAAGACCGAGGTCCGCGGCACGACCCTCGAGTTCGACACCGCGAAGCGGCGCGTCTATGCGATCGGCGACGTGCGCATCCACCGGCAGGATCTACGGGCGACCTCCGAGCGGGCGGAGTTCGACCAGACCGATCGCCGCGCCATCCTGGTCGGGAATCCCAAGGCCTGGGATGCCGAGGGCGCGGCGCGCGCCGACACGATCGAGATCGGCTTTTCCGAGCACCGCCTGGAGTCCCTCCACCTGCGATCCAACGCGATCGTCGAATACGAGGCGAAGCCGGACTCAGGCCGCGGGGAGAGGAACATCGCCAACGGCGACACGATCACCGTTTTCTTCGACGGCGAGGAGGCGAAGGAGGCGGTCATCGTCGGCAGCGCGAAGAGCCAGTACTGGCCCAGCGCCGCCGACAGCGTCGAAGGCGGCCGGAACGTATCGGAGGGGGACACGATCCACGTCTTCTTCGAGAAGGGCCGCCCTGCTCGCGCGGTCGTCCTTGGCCGGAGCCATGGGCTCTACTACCTCGCGGCCGAGGGCGATACGAGCCAGGCCGCGTCGCGCGAGGTCGTTCGATACAGCGGGACCGAGATCGATTACGACGTGAAGAAGGGAAGCGTCGACGTCCTGAGCTCGGCGGACGTGGTCTACAAGGAGATGCACTTGACCGCGAACAAGATCGCGTTCGACTCGAAAACCAACAAGATGAGAGCGGAAGGGGACCCGGTTCTGGTCGACGGGAAGGACCGGATCACCGGCGACACGATGACCTACGACCTGAACTCGCGCCAGGGGACCGTCTACGAGGGGCGGACCACGTACGACCGCGGATTCATCTACGGGGAGCGCGTGCGCAAGGTCTCCGAGAACGTGCTCGACGTCGTGAACGGCACCTACTCGACGTGCGATCTGGAGGAAACGCACTACCACTTCCAGGCCCACAAGATGAAGGTCTATCTCCAAGACAAGGTGATCGCGCGCCCGGTCGTCTTCTACATCAAGCGGATCCCGGTGCTCGCGCTCCCGTTCTACGTCTTTCCGATCAAGCCGGGACGCCATTCGGGGTTCCAGCTTCCACAGGTGGAGTTCGGGTCGTCAAGCAGGGGGGGGAAATTCGTCCGGAACATGGGCTACTACTGGGCGATCAACGACTACATGGACGCCACGGGCTGGTTCGACTACTACCAGGGGTCGAGCTGGGTGACGCACGGCCAGTACCGCTACCACAAGCGCTACGGGTACCAGGGGCAGATCAACTCGTCGTACGAGAACCAATTCACCGAGAAGGGGACGAATCGCTGGGACCTCATCGGCACCCACTACCAGACGCTCGGCACGAACTTCGCCCTGACCGCCCAGGCCAACCTGACGAACTCCAGCACATTTCAACGGGATCCCAATCTGGGCAACAACGTCCTGACCCGCATCCAGCGGAACCTCCGCTCGAATCTCTCGCTCCAGAAAGGCTGGAGCGGCGGCTCCATCAATGCGGGGCTACTCCAGACCCAGGATCTCGACGCCGGGCCCGGCGGACTCAAGATCCAGCAGCAGCTCCCCTCGTTGACGTACCGGATCAATTCCCGTCCCATCGGGCATCTTGCTCGGGGACAGGAGCCGGCGCACCTCCCCCTGCTCGCGAGCACGACCTACAGCTTCAGCACCACGGGACTCTACGAGCGGAAGCAGTACGAGACCTTCACCCGGTACGACACGCTCGGGACCACCGTGGACAGCTCCAAGGTGGACTCGCTCGACGCCCGCGGCGCGACACGGTACGACTTCGGGCTCGCCGACGTGCGCACGCTGCTCGGATTCCTCCACGTGGGGCCTCGATTCTCGTACAGCGGCGTCTACTACAGCCGCGATCAGTCCGGGGCGCGAAATCAGCTTGGCGGGGTCTGGAGCGCGGGGGTGGGCGTCAACACCGCCATCTACGGGACGTTTCGCACGTCGATCGGACCGCTCCGCGCGGTCCGGCACGTCATCACGCCCTCCGTCTCCCTCGGCTACCAACCGAAGAACAATAGCCTCCTCTTCCGCGATTCGGCCGGGGTGCTGCGGCAGCGCTTCGACGGCGTGAGCGGGATCAATCTCTTCGGCGGGGAGGCGAAGCGGGTCGATTTCGGGCTCTCGAACGATTTCCACGCCAAGTGGGGGGATCCGACCCATCCCACGGTTCTGAACAACCTCATACAGCTCAACACGAGGGGGAGCTACAACCTCCTCGCGAAGAATGTCGGAGCCAAGCCGCTCTCCGACCTCTCCACAAGCCTGCGCCTGCACCCGATCCGGCGCAGCGATTTCGATTTCAACTTCGTCCACAACCCCTACGACCGCCGGCTGCTCCAGTTCAGCGCCTCGACCGGAATCTCGTTCCAGGGGCAGAGCAAGTATGCCGAGGCAGCGGATGAATTTTCCGACGAGCCGGGCGCGGATGCGATACGGGCGCCGACGCCGCTCTCGCCGCAGGGCCTCTCGTCCACGTCGCTCCCGTGGGTCGTCGCGGCCTCGATCTCCTATAGCGGCTCCCGCGCGCGCAGGGCGGGAGGCGGGTACTTAACGTGGGGATCGAGCGCGAGCCTGAACGGCACGGCCGGGATCAATCTTTCCAAGAACTGGCGCTTCGACTACCAGTGGCAGTTCGACGTGAAGCAGGGACAAATGGTCTCGCAGTTTTTCAGCGTCAAGCGCGAGCTCCACTGCTGGGAGATGCAGTTCACGCGGAGCATCTCGGGTACCGTCAGCGACGATTACTACTTCAAGATCAACGTCAAGAGTCTCCCGGAGGTCTACTACGAAAGAGGTTCGAAGGGGCTGCGCGGCTTCGGTGGCGTCTCGGACCTCTACTAGAAAACCCCGCGTCCTCATGCGAAATCCATTTGACACCCCCCTTGGTCGCGGCGTAACGTGACGCCTCATTCCAGGGAAAGGAGGTGAATCGAAATGAATAAGACGGAACTCATCGCCACCATCGCCAAGAAAACTTCCCTCTCCGCACGTGAAGCGCGCAACATCATCGACACACTCTTCTCGCCGGGGAAGGAAGGCCTCATCGCGTCCGCGCTGATCTCGGGAAAGAAAGTTCAGATCACGGGATTCGGCACGTTCGAGACACGCAAACGGAAGGCGCGCGAAGGTCGCAATCCGCAGACAGGCGAACGGATCAAGATCGCGGCGTCCCGTTTCCCGGCGTTCCACGCCGGCAAGGCGCTCAAGGATCGCGTCCGCAAGTAGGAACCCCCCATACGGTCTTCGAGAAGGGGCGGGCTTTGACTCCCGCCCCTTCCCTTTTACCGGGATCGTTGAACCGGCGTCGAGGTGCGGGGTATATTGCCTCGACTGCTTTGTTTAGAACCGAATCGGCGAGGAGGTGATTGGAACTGCAACGGCTTCGCTACCTGCTCCTTCTCCTTGTTCTACTTGGACTTATGGCTGCGCCCGTGCTCCAGGGCAAAACGCCGCCTTGCGACATCCTCATCCAGAGCACGACGGATGCGAACGCAGAGCTGGCTCCCTGTGGCTGACACGCGCACCCGCTTGGCGGGCTCGCCCGGAGGGCGAGCCAACTCAAAGTAGGCAGGCTGAAGTTCCCCACGGGATTCGCCGTGGACGCCGGGGACTATTTCGGCGTCGGCGGGGAGCAGGACTCCCTGAAGAGCGGCTATATGGTCCACGCCATGGACGTCCTCGGCTATGACGTGGTGACCCTGGGCGAGCGCGAGTTCAACTTCGGCCAGGCATTCCTCCTCGACTGCTTCAAGAAGACGAAGATCGACGTCGTCTCCGCGAACATCGTCTACGCCGACACCAAGAAGCCGTTCGTGAAGCCGTACGTCATCCGCAGGGTCTGCTCGACCCGCATCGCCTTCACCGGTCTGATCGGGAAGGACATGCGCATCCGCCAGCTCCCGAGCGAGCGGGGCGTCGAGATCCTCGATCCGTTCGAGACGGCGAAGAAGCTGATCCCGGAGCTCCGCGGCAAGGCGGACATCGTCGTGGTCCTCTCGCACCTGGGGCTCACCGACGCGCAAAAGCTGGCGCTCGACGTGCCGGGCATCGACGTCATGGTCTTCGGCCATCAGGCAGGGCTCTTCCGGCAGATCGTGAAGACGCAGGAGGTCGTGACCTTGAGGGGCGGGGAGCGCGGCCAGTACATCCCGCAGCTCCACATGGTCGTGCAGGACGGCAAGGTTTCCTCGTTCGACGGCGACGTGGTCGTCCTCGACGACAAGGTACCGGCGGATGACGCGATGAACCACGCGGTCGACGAATTCAGCGACAAGCTGAACGAGCGCTTCAACGCCGCGAACAAGGCCACGGCGGACCAGGCGCAGCAGAGGACCCTGGCGCAGGTGTCGGGCGACCGCTATCTGGGCGAGGCCACCTGCCGCCGGTGCCACGAGGTGGAATACCAGATGTACACGAGCCAGAAGCACGCGCACGCGTTCCAGACCCTGATCGACAATCAGCGCGACTCGACGCCGGAATGTCTCCCGTGCCACGTCGTGGGCATGGGGCAGCTGGGCGGCTTCGTCTCGAGGCAGGGAACCCCGGAGCTCGTCAACGTGCAGTGCGAGAACTGTCACGGCATGGGGAGCCGCCACCCGGAGCACGGAGCGATCGTCGGCCCCGATGTATGCATCACCTGCCACACCGCCTCGCAGAGCCCGAATTTCCAATATGAAGAGATGGTGGCCAAGATCGTTCACTGGAAGTAGGGTGCGCCCCGGCCGTCTCGCATTCCTCGCGGTCGCCCTGCTCGTCGCGGTTCCTTCCACGGGACGCTCCCAAGCGCTCCAGATCCAGAGCCTCCAGTTCCCGACGACCTCGGTCGTCGGCCCCTGGGTCACCTATCGCGTCCGAACCCAGTCCCGCGCCCTGACCCCCCGCGACTACACGCAGCGCGTCGCGATCGTTGGTCGGGAGAAATACCGCGGCAAGGACGGCTTCTGGGTGGAGCTCAAGACCGAAGGGTTGTCTTCCGGCAAGCGGATCGAGAGGGGCTTCTTCACGATCATCAATACGGCCGACGATTACAAGAACCGGCCGGGAGAAATGGCCGATCTCCCGCCGGATTCGTTTCCGCCCCCGATGCCGCCGAGGGTCCGCCTCGTCCGCTACCAGGTGCTCACGTCGGGCGGAAAGCTCTACGAATACCCGGTGGGCGGCGGCGCCGAGGCCAGGGCGGGAAGCGATGTCGGCACGTTGGAGCTCTTCGAGTACGACTCCTCCGTGCCGCCCATGACCGAGAGCCTGGGCCCGGATACGCTTCGGATCGGGCGCCGCGTCGTTCCGACCGTTGTCGAGAGGACGCGGCGTGTCGGCTCGGACAGCTGGCCGGATCCCAGCGACAGCGCGTACATCATGCACCCCATTCTGACCCAGAAGTATTGGCGGAACTCGGCGGTCCCGATCACCGGCTTCGCCCGCTCGCTGTTCCAGGTCACGATGGAGCGGGCGCCCGCGCCCACGCGGGACAGCACGGCCGCGTCCGGTGGGGAGCCGGGCGGCGCCGTGTTCCGACGCCAGCCGCCCCCGGCTTGGATGGGGCGGTCACGCCCGGACAGCTCGGGCGCCGACACGGCACCGGTCATCACGAAGACCGAGTTGGAGCTCATCGACCTAGGGGCCGACGCCGTGCCCGAAGTGACACAGTCGCCCGAGGAATCCGCTCCTCCGGGGGCCGGGTCCCCGGGACCGATCCGCTAGAGGCTCCGCCCCCGCCTAAGCCGCAGCGCCCGCGTCCGTCCCCTCAGAACCGTCCCTCCAGATCGCAGCCGCGCCTGCCGATACCGGAAGGGGTAATTCGGATCAGTCCGCTCGCGTCGATCCCGTCACAGGGTAGGGGGGACCGCATGGCCCCAGGGGGACGAAAGCCGCTCGGGCAGTGTCTCGTGGAGCAGGGCCATCTCTCCGCGGAGGGGCTCGCGCGCGCCTTGGAAGAGCAGCGTCGCACCGGCGCCGCCCTGCGGGACATCCTCCTCAAGCTGGAGCTGGTCTCGGAGCGCGCGATCCTCGACTACTACGAGGACCAGCTCGGGATTCCGGTCATGGACTTGACGACCTACGCCCTCGAGCCCGACGTCGTGCGCCTCGTGCCCGAACGCGTCGCGCGGCAGTACCACGTGGTCCCCCTCTTCAAGATCGGGAACACGATCACCGTGGCCATGGCGGACCCGCTCGACTTCGTCGCCCTGGACGAGGTGAAGCAGAGCACCGGGCTCCAGGTGGACGTCGTGGTCTCCTCGGGCGCCCAGATCCGCGAGGCGGTGGAGCGCCACCATCCGGCCACGGGCGGGCTGGACCAGCTCGCGAGAGAGCACGGGCTGAAGCAGGCCGTGGCGGATATCGCGAGCGCCCGCCCCGAAGAGGACGGGCCGATCATCCGGTTCGTGAACACGATCGTCCAGCAGGCGCTCCGGGAGGGCGCCTCCGATCTGCACATCGAGCCCGACGAGGCGAGCTTCCGAATCCGCTACCGCGTGGACGGGGTCCTTCGCGAGGTGTCGGTCCAGACCAAGACGATCTACGCCTCGGTCGTCTCGCGGGTGAAGGTCATGGCGACCCTCGACATCTCCGAGCGGCGGCTCCCCCAGGACGGCCGGATCCGGATGAACCTGCTCGGGCGCGACCTCGATGTCCGCGTCTCCACGTTCCCGACGATCCACGGGGAGAACGTCGTGATGAGGATTCTCGACCGCTCGATCGCGCTGGTCGGCTTGGAGGAGCTGGGCCTCTCGCCCCAGCCGCTCGCGGTCGTGGCCCGCATGATCGAGCGCCCGAACGGGATCGTCCTCGTGACGGGCCCGACGGGGAGCGGGAAGACCACGACCCTCTACTCCTGCATTCAGCGGATCAACACCGTGGAGCGGAACATCGTGACGCTCGAGGATCCGGTCGAATACCACCTGGGCTCGATCCGCCAGACGCAGGTCGACCCCGACGTGGGGCTCACCTTCGCGCGCGGCCTTCGGGCGCTCCTGCGTCAGGACCCGGACGTGATCCTGGTAGGCGAGATCCGCGACGGCGACACCGCCGAGATCGCGGTGCGCTCGGCCCTGACGGGGCACCTCGTGCTCTCGACCCTCCACACCAACGACGCCTCGGGCGCGATCCCTCGCCTGATCGACATGAAGATCGAGCCGTTCCTTCTCTCTTCGGCGATGGTCGGCGTGCTGGCGCAGCGGCTCGTCCGCCGCGTCTGCGACAAGTGCAAGAAGCCGATCAAGCCCCCCGCCGAGCTCCTCGCCGAGCTGGGCATCGCGCGCGGCGAAGGGAAGTTCATGCACGGAGCGGGGTGCTCGGCCTGCTCCGGGACCGGGTACCGCGGACGCGTCGGAATCTTCGAGGTGCTCGAGGTGAACGACAAGGTTCGGGACCTGATCTCCTCCCGCGCGTCGGCCGAGGATCTCGCCCGCGCGGTCCGAGCCTCCGGCATGGGATCGCTGCGGGATGACGCGATCCAGAAGGCGGCCCAGGGCGCGACCACGCTGGAGGAGGCGCTCCGCGTGACCAACCCGGATGCCGTGTCGCTGGATCCAGGCTCATCCTCCGTCACGTACCCCTCGTAGACGATGCCTTCGTTCCGCTACCGCGCAGTGAGCCCCGCGGGTCTCGCGCAGCACGGCCTCGTCGAGGCGCCGGACCTGGACCGGGCCGTCGAGCTGGTCCGCACCATGGGTCTGACGCCCGTCCGGATGGATTCGCAGACGGGCGCCGGCGAATCCAGGCCGTTCCCCCTCTTTCGCAAGCGGGTGGCGACACGCGACCTGATTCTCTTCACGCGCCAGCTCGAGACGATGCTTGAAGCGGGCCTGCCCCTCCTCTCCGCGCTCGAGACGCTCCACGAGCAGACCGCCCACCCCGAGCTTCGGCTCGCGATCGACCGGGTGCGCGCTGACGTCGAGCAGGGCGGAACGCTGACGGACTCCATGCGGCGCCATCCCTGGTGCTTTCCGAACCTCTACGCCAACCTCGTGCACGCCGGCGAAGAGGGAGGGTTGATCACGTCGATGCTGGACCGCATCGCGTCGCTCCTCGAGTACGCGGAGGAGACGGAGCAGCGGATCCGCTCGGCCACGTTCTATCCCGTGCTCATCGTGTGCGAGCTGGTGCTCGCGTTCGGGGTCCTGGTCAAATTCGTGCTGCCGCGATTCGCGTCGCTCTTCCGCAACCTGAACACCGAGCTCCCGCTCCCGACGCGCGTCCTGATCGGCACGAGCGACTTCGTCGACCGGTACTGGTACCTCTGCCTCGCCATGATCGGGGGCCTGGTCGTGGCCTGGGTCTTCTGGTACCGGACCGAGGACGCGCGGCGCCGCATCGACCGCTTCATTCTGACGATGCCGATCTTCGGCCCGATCTTCCTCAAGTCGATCGTCTCGCGTTTCGCACGGGTGCTCGCCGCGCTCGTCGCGGGCGGGATCCCGATCGTCCAGGGCCTCGAGATCGCGCGGGGCTCCCTCGACAACCGCGCCATGGAAGAGGAGATCGACCGGATGAAGGAGGGGTTGATGGCCGGCGAGGGGCTGGCGGAGCCGCTCCGGGGAAGCAAGATCTTCCCCCCTCTGGTCACCCGCATGCTCGCGGTGGGGGAGGAGACCGGATCGATCGACAAGATGCTCCTCCGGGTGGCCCGATATTACGATCAGGACGTCGATTACACGATCAAGAATCTCTCCACCGCGATCGAGCCGGTCCTTCTCCTCGTGCTCGGCGTGGCGGTCCTCTTCACCGCGCTCGCCGTCTTCCTCCCCCTCTGGAACCTGATGAACGCGTTCCGCCACTAGGCGGCGCCGGATTTTGCATTCAAGAAAGGCCCTCCCGAAGCCGATTTGCTTGGAGTCAAGAAGCCCCGGTCGGTAGAGCGGCCCCCGGGGGCGGGGCCGGCTATAAAAATTTTCTTGGAGGTTCGACGTTATGGATCTGCATGGAAGGAAGTCCGAATCCGGGTTCACGCTGATCGAGCTTGTGATCGTCATCGTGATCCTGGGAATTCTCGCCGCGGTTGCCATTCCCAAGTACGAGGACATGCGCGAGCAGGCCCGCGTGGCCACGATCCGTGGACAGCTGGGCTCGATGCGCTCCGCAATCGCAATCCAGTACGCACGGAACGCGCTCCTCGGTGCTGCCGCGTTTCCGACGCTGGACGGGACGATCTTCGCCGACGGCAACGTTCCGAAGGAGCCGGTGACACCGTCCAACGCCGTCAAGACGACGGCGGGCGTGAACAACGCGGGCGGCTGGCTGTACACGCAGGCGACGGGCATCGTGAAGGCGAATCTGAACGCCTACTCGTCGTACTGAGCGGGTCCCGGCGAAACAAGGCAATTCGGCGGCGCTCCGCGGCGCCGCCTCACCTAACCATTGGGGGACGCGCCCGGATCACCGGGCCGCACTCATGCGCTGGACCCGCGCGGGGACAGAAAGCCTCGCCGCCGCGGCGATCGCGGCAATAATTTATGGGGGGACGCTCGCGCCGACGGTCGGCGCGGGCGACAGCGGGGAGCTTGTCCTCGCAGCCGACTCGCTCGGCATCGCTCACCCTCCGGGGTACCCCCTCTGGGTGCTTCTGGCACGGCTCATGGCTTCCGTCCCGATCGGGGACGTGGCGTGGAGGGTGAATGCCCTCTCCGCGCTCCTCTCGGCGGCGGCCGTGGGCCTGTTCTACCTCCTCGCGACGCGCGTCAAGCTTCCCAGGCTCCCGGCCGCGCTCGCGACGACCCTCTTCGCCGCCTGCACGATCGTCTGGCATTCGGCGGTCGAGGCGGAAGTCTACCCGCTCGCGACGCTCTTCTTCGTCCTCCTGGCTCTCCTCGCGCTGCGTGCCCGGTCCGGAGACGCGGCCGCTCCGCGAATCGAAGCCCTCTACTTCTTCGCCGCCGGCCTCGCCCTGATCGTGCACCAGACCCTGCTCTTCCCGGCCGCCGCGATGGGCGCTTGGGTCTGGGCCCGCGAGCCGCGGCTTGACCGCCTGGCGCGTCACGCCGCCTGGGCCGCGCTCGGATTCAGCGTCCTGCTCGTGATTCCCGTCCGCGCCGGCTCGGCGCCGCCGTTCTCGTGGGGCCACGAGGCGGGTCTATCGACGGCGCTCGATCACCTGCTCCGGCGAAACTACGGTCCGCTCCAGCAAAACCCGCTTCGCGCCGACCTCCTCGTGTCCGACCTCGCGGGGATGGCGGCACGGGTGGCTGCCGCGGTGGGCTTGCCGGGCGCGCTCCTCGCCGCGGCCGGCCTCAACTCCCTCCGCCGCGCCGAGGGCGGGCTGAAGCTCGTGCTCGTCTCGGCGCTCACGGTGCCCGCCGCGCTCGCGATCGTCGTCGCGTTCGCGCCGGACGCGGAGCACTTCGCGCAGGTGGAGCCGTTCCTCGCGCCGGTCGCGGCCGCGCTCTGCCTGATCGCCGGGCTCGGCGCGGATTCGCTGCTTCGGGTCGGCCGCCCTGCGTGGCGGCCGGCGGCGATCGCGGCCATCGCCGCTTGCGCGCTCGTCACCGCGGCGCTCCATTATCGCGACTGCGACCGGCGCGGATTCCGCCTGGCGGAGCGCTACGGGCGGGACCTCCTTCGAGACCTTCCCAAGGGATCGACGCTCGTCCTCGACGGGGACAACGAGACGTTCCTGGCGGCCTACACGACGCGGCATGCCCACTTCCGGACGGACGTGGAGCTGGTCCATCGCCGCGGGTACATCTTCGGGGACCCGTACCACCTCCGCGGCGTGCCGCGCGGCAGGTGGGTCGAAATCGCCCATCGCGTCGATCTCGAGCGGCTCCGGGACTCGGGTCGCCCCGTCTACTACGCGACGCCGCCCCTCGATCTCGAGGCCGCGGGCGTGAGGTTCATTCCCGCGGGGCTGGTCCATCGCGCGGTCCCTCCGCGCCGCGTTCGGCCGGGACCGCCCACGCTCGCCAGCGACGACGCCCGCGCGCTCGCCCCATGGACGCCGCCCGCGGATTGGCCCAAGAGCTCCTCGCTCCTTCCCGGCGGTGCTCGGAGGTACGACTACGTCACCCGGAAGCTCGCGGTCAGCTATTCGGACGTCGCGGCGCGCTCACTCTGGAATCGAGGGCGACTGGAGGAGGCGTACCCGTGGTTCGTGGACGCGGCCGCCGTGGGGTTCGACAACGTCGGCGCGAGGCTGAATCTGGCGACCGCCGCCGCCGCGATCGGAAAGCCCGAGACCGCGCTCTCGGAGCTGCTCGCGGCGAGGAAGGTGGCCCCGACCGATCCCGAGCCGGTAGGCAGGCTCGCGGTCTTCCTCTCCGTTGCCGGCCGCCACCGGGACGCGGCCCTCTGCTTCGAGCGGGCCTATCGCATGATGCCGGTCCCGTCGCGCGCGTCGGACGCGGCACGCGCCTGGGCGCTCGCCGGGGACGAGGCGCGGGCGAAGAGCTGGAGAGGGCGGGCCGGATGAGGGCGCCCGAGGGGTTCACCCTCTTCGAGCTGATCGTGGTGATGACCATCATCGGTATCACCGCGTGGGTAGCCTATCCCAAGTTCTTGACCCCCTTCAACGACATCAAGCTCGACGCGGCGGCGCGCCGCGTCGCGGCCGACCTTCGCTACGCGCAGAACCAGTCGATCGGAAAGCGCGCCGTGCACGGCGTCCTCTTCGAGCCTGGGGCGGCGCGCTACACGGTCTACTCCCCGACCACCGGGACCCCCGTGACGGATCCGGCCAATCGCGCGCGCCCGCTGCGGGTCGACTTCCTCGCCACCGGCGAATTCAAGGGCGTCACGATCACGTCCGCCGCGTTCGGGACGTCGCGCGGCGTGAGCTTCGACTACTTCGGCGTGCCCCGCGACACCGCCGGGGTCGAGCTCGCGGTGACGGGGCGGGTGATCCTCGACTACCAAGGCGGCGCGGACACGATCGACGTCACGCCCGGCACCGGGAAGGTGATCATCCGATGAGGCGGCGCGGAGCTTCTCGGCCTCCCGCTCCCGGCTTCACGCTCATCGAGGTGGTGCTGATCATCGTCATCGCCGGCGTGGCGGTGCTGCCGCTCAGCATGCTCTTCGCCAACGCGTCGATCCGCTCCGGCGACGCCAGGAACGCGACCGTCGCGGCGCAGCTGGCCCAAGCGAAGATGGAGGAGATCGCGGCGGACAAGAACTCGCCGATGCGAGGTTTCGCGTACCTCGTCGCGGCGAACTACCCGGCCGAGAGCCCGGTGCCCGCGTTCTCGAACTACAACCGCTCCGTCTCGATCGCACCGGACTCCACCTACGACGGCGTCACGTTCCGGACGGTGAGCGTGACGGTGAGCTGTCCCAACATCGCGCCGGTCACGGTGAGCACATGGTTCACGACCTATTGACGCCCGCCGCGGCGCGGCGATCACGCGGGTTCACGATGATCGAGCTGGTCATCGTGATCGTCCTCGTCTCCGTCGCGGCGCTCGTCTTCTCGAAGATGTTCATCGAGGCGGTCCGCTCGTACGAATGGGTGGACGTCGAGAAGGAGAAGCTGCAAGAAGCGCGCTACGCTCAGGAGCGGATGACGAGGGAGTTCCGGCGCGTGCGCGACAACGTGAGCATCAACGCGGCGACGGCCACCACCTTCACGTTCGTGGACCGGGACGCGGCCACGATCAGCATCTCCTGGAGCGGGGTCAAGGGCGCCGACCTGGTCTACACCAAGAACGGCACGGCCCGCGTCCTCGCCGCGGGGGTCGACTCGCTCGCGTTCGCCTACTGGAAGACGAACGGGACCACCGCGACGCCCGTCGTCTCGCCTTCCACGACCGACATCTGGCGTATCACGACCTATCTCCGCCTGGCGAAGGCCGGCCACACCGTCGAAACGGTGGGGGCCGCCTACGTGAGGAGCCTGTGAGCGCGCGGGCCGTCGACCTTGTTCGGGACGCGGAGGCCACGCCAAGGGCCGACGCCGGATTTTCCATCGTCCTCGCCGTCTCGACGATCCTGGTCCTGATGGTGCTGGGGATGGCCCTGGTGACGCTCGTGGTCGAGGACTCCGACCTGGGCACGAACCAGGTGCAGTCGAACCAGGCGCTCTATGCCGCGCACGCCGGGATCGAATACGCGGTCGTCAAGATCTCGGCGAACGGGGCCTGGACCGGGCTCGCGTCGCCGGGAAAGACGGTGGGCGCCGGCTCCTTCTGGATCGCGCCTCCCGACACGTTGGACGAGAACGGCGCGCCCCTCGCGTCCGGGCAGAAACGGATCATCTCGAACGGGGTCGTGGGCGGGGCCGCGCGACAGATCCAGGTGCACGTTTCCCCCGGGATGATCACCGCGTACGCCGGCACGGGGACGCAGGGGTACGCGGGGGACAACGCAGCGGCCACAGCGGGGCTCTTGCGCGATCCGCAGGGGCTTGAGGTAGCGGCGAACGGGGATCTCTACATCGCGGACACCGGGAACCACGTCATCCGGAAGGTGAACGTCCTCACTGGCGTCATCACGACCGTCGCCGGAACGGGAGCCTCCGGATACTCGGGCGACGGCGGGCAGGCGACCGCGGCCAAGCTCAAGAGCCCGGAGGACGTTTTCGTGGCGGCGAATGGGGACCTCTACATCGCGGACACCGGGAACCACGCGGTGCGGAAGGTCTCGGCCGCGACCGGCGTCATCACGACCGTGGCTGGGAGCGGCCCGTCCGGCTCGAGTGGCGACGGCGGCCCCGCGACCTCCGCGAAGCTCCACTCTCCGGCAGGGGTCGTCGTCGCGGCGAACGGAGACGTCTATCTCAGCGATACCTCAAACGACAAGATCCGAAAGGTCACCGCCGCGACCGGCATCATCACGACCTTCGCCGGGAACGGAACGGCCGGGTACCAGGGCGACGGCGCGGCCGCGACCGCAGCGCGCCTGACCGCCCCGGAAGGCGTCACGCTCGCGGCCAACGGAGATCTCTACATCGCGGACACGGGGAATAACGCCATCCGGAAGGTCTCGGCCGCGACCCTGAACATCTCGACCTATGCCGGGACCGGCACCGCCGGCTTCCTGGGAGACGGGGGCGCCGCCACATCGGCCCGACTCAACGCCCCTGAGGCGGTCAGCCTCAACTCGGCGGGAGATCTCTTCATCGCCGACACCGGCAACAACCGCATCCGGCGCGTCACGGCCGCCTCAGGCGTGATCACGACGATCGCCGGGACCGGCACCGCGGGAGGCACCGGCGACGGCGGCCCCGCGACCGCCGCGAGGCTCAACTCACCGCGTGGGGTCACCGTCTCGGCGACCGGCGCGTACTACATCGGGGACCGGAGCAATAACCGAGTGCGAAAGGTCACGGGGCTCATCGCCGTCGTGGCCTGGGTCGAAACGAGGAGCTAAGGGGGCGCCGTGGGAAAAACCCGAATCGAGGAGCTGCTGCGAAGCATCGCGCGCATAAAGCTGCCGGCCGTCCCGGGCTGGTCGGCGGTCAGCGCGCGCTCGGACCAGCTCTTGGCGGGGCCCTGGCCCGATCTGGTCGGCGTGGAGCTCGGCCCGACCTCCGTCCACGTGGCGCATCTCGTCCGATCGGGGAAGCGCGTCGTGCGCTTCGATGCCGCCGATCGGCCGATCCGCGCCTCGGACGCCAAGTCGGCGGGGCAGCGCTTCGGGCACCAGGCGGGGCTTCGGGACGTGGTGCAGAAGCTCGGTCTCAGGGGGAAGCAAGCGGCCGCGACGCTCCAAGGAAGCGAGATCCACGTCCGCCGGGTCTCCCTGCCGCTGCTGAAGAAGTCGGAGATCCTTCCCGCGCTCGCGCTCGAATGCCGGAAGCACGTCTCCTTCCCGATCGAGGACGCGGAGATCCGCTACGAGGTCATCGGACGGACAGGAGCCGCGGCCGGCGGAGGGCTCCAGCTTCTCGTGGCGGTGGCGCACCGGAGCGCCATCGAGGAAACGCGCGACGCGATGACGGAAGCGGGGCTCGACCCCGTGGCGCTCACGGTCCGGCCGGTTGGCCTCCGGGCACTCCTCCGCTCGATCAAGCGGACGGAATCCGACGAGGTTACGGCCTACCTCGAGCTGGGCGAGCGGCAGAGCCAGATCATCGTCCTCCGCGGGGACGAGATCCGCTTCACCCGGGATTTCGAGATCGGCGGCGCCACCCTGACCGAAGCGCTCCGCTCCATCGTCGTGCCGGGGCAGGGGACGATCGAGCTCACCGCCCAGGAGGCGGAGCAGCTCAAGCGGACCTCGGGGATTCCCTACGGGGAGGAAGAGTCCGGCGCGGCCGGACCGATTCCGCTCTCGGCCGTCTCGGTCATGCTCCGACCGGTCCTCGAGCGGCTCGTCCGGGAGCTTCTGAACTCGTTTGATTACTGCAATGAGCAGTTCCTGGGCGAGGCGGTGACACGGGTGGTGGTCCACGGGGAGGCTTCCCAGGTCCGGAACCTCCCGGCCTATTTGAGCGGAATCCTCGAGTTACCGGTCGAATGGGCCGATCTGTCCCAGGAAGCGCTTGCTCTGTCCCCGCGCCCGGCCTCCGGGTCGAACGTGGGCGGCCGGGTCTCGGAGCTGGCGGTCGGCCTCTGCATGCTGGGACGCGGATCGCTCAATTTCCTGGAGCCCGCGTCGACGGGGGTGTCGTACCGGATCGCCGAGGCGATCCCGCAGCGAATCGCGATCGGGGTGGCGGCGATGCTCCTTCTCTCGGTGTCGCTCCCGGCCCAGGTCTCGGTCATGCGGGAGCGCCAGGAGGTGGGCCGGCTCCAGTCGGTCCTGATCTCGCTGGAGCCGCGGACCGACGCGCTGAGGCGGTTTCGCGCGGCGCGCGAGGAAGCGACGCGGCTTCAAGATCTGCTGGCGCGGCTCTCGGGGGGACAGGTTCTCTGGTCCTACGTTCTCCGGGATCTGAGTCACCGGATTGGACCGAACGCCCGCCTCACCGCGATCGAGGTGGTGGACCCGGTGCCCGCGGCGAACAACGCGCCGCAGGGGACCGAGCCGCCTCGCAGGCGGCTCAGGCTGACCGGCCTCCTCCAGACCGGGGCGGAGCGCCCCGAGAAGGGGCTGGGAGAGCTGATGCAGGTGCTGGCGCAGTCGCGGGTCGTGGAGCAGGTCCAGCTGGAGGGGTGTCAGGCCATCTCGCCGTCCCTGAGCAGCTTCACGCTCACGGCCGTGCTGGCGGAGTAGAGGAGCGGGATGGCGATCCGTCTCAAGCGGCAGCCCCTGATCGGGCACGGCCTGATCGTGGTCGCCTTGTTGGGCTCGATCGGAGTGGCGCGGGCCGTTTACGTGGAGCCTAGACTTCGGGAGCTGAAGGCTCTCGAATCGGATCGGATCCGGATCGCCACGCAGCTTACCGATCTCCAGCGCGGCATCCAGGAGATGGAAACCTGGGCGCGGGAGCACCCGGGCGAGGATTTTCTCACCTTCCGGTCGCGCCACGCGCTGCCGGCGGGCGAGATGGTCTCGAGCTTCCTGCGGTCGCTCGCGGAGATCGCGAAAAGGCACAACGTCCGGACGGAGCTGATCCAACCGGCGGGAACGCCGCTCGACGAGGTGGTCGCGGACGCGTCGGGGATTCCGGTGACGTACCGGAAAGCCGAGCTCCGGTTTCGTCTGTGGGCTTCGTACCGCGACCTGGGCGAATACCTGAAGGAGATCGAGTCGATGGATCAGCTCGTGGTCGTCCGGTCGGTCGGAGTGCAGTACGAGGCAGCGAACTATCCCGACCTCGTGTCGGACGTAGCGATCTGGCTCTATGGAACACCCTGAGGAACCGAGATGGACTGGATTCGAAGCGGACGGAACGGTCGGGTCAGCGCGAGGACCTATGGCTTGGTCGCGATTCTCGTGCTGACCCTCCTCGGCATCCACTCCATGGATGAGAAGCAGAAGGCCGCGCGGGCCCGCGCCAAGGCGGCGGCCACGAGCCCCACGCCGGCGGTGGCCACGCCGGCCACGCGGAGCCGGGACGCTCTCCCGGCGGAAGCCGCGGCGGGCTGGGGGCGCGATCCGTTCTCGAGGGCGTTCCTCGATGCGGGGGACGAGATCCCGGCCGGGCGAAAGCGTTTCGGCTCGAGGCCCGGGCCGGCCGGCGCGCCGATCTATCTGCAGGGAATCATGGTGGGCGCGATGGGGCGTACCGCCCTGATCAACGGCGAGATCTACCGCGAGGGAGATCGCGTGGGGTCCTACGAAGTGCTGAGCATCGGGAAGCGCTCGGTCATGCTGATGAAGAACGGTAGCGTGACGACGCTGACGATCCAAGGAGACGGATCATGAAGCGGCTCGTCGTGCTGATCGGAATCCTCGCGTGTCTCGTGGCAGCGCCCTGGGGAGCCAGGGGCGAGCCGGCCGCGACCGCCACGTTCAATTTCAAAGGGGCCCGCGGGTCGGACGCCCTGCGCCTGATCGCGAGCCAGTTCGGCTACAGCGTCGTCATGGGAGACGGCGTGGGCGGGGCGCTGACCGCGAACTTGAACCAGGTGACCCTGGAGCAGGCGCTCGAGTACGTGTCCCAGGCGACCGGCTGCGAGTACGTGCTTCGCGATCGGATCGTGCTCGTGAATCCCTCCGCCTTGGCCTCGCGCGTCATCGCACTTCGGTATCTGAGCGCGACGGCCGCGGCCCAGGCGGTCTCCAAGATGCTGAGCGATCGCGGGACCGTCGAGCCGTTCACCGGCGTGGCCGAGAAGGAGGTCACGACGGAGGGCGCGATGTCGAACACGCTGATCGTGACCGACACGCCCGCTCGTCTGGAGCGCGTGGCCAAGGTGATCGAGGCGATGGACGTGCGGCCGAGGCAGGTGTCGATCGAGGCGAAGCTCGTCGAGTCGGTTCTGGGCGTCGATGAGAAGCTGGGTTTCGACTGGCAGCTCCGCGCGAGCGCGGCCGGCGCGTCTCTCCCGACCACGTTCCCGTTCCCGAAAGATCAGGGGTCCGGTGTCTTCACCGGCACGCCGAATCCGAATACCCCGGTCGGGGGAAGCGGGCCCGCGTTTCCGCCCGGGCAGACCTTCCCGTACTCCACCCCGTCCGATTTCAAATTCGGAAAGCTCTCGTTTCAGGAATTCACGGTGGCGATGGAGATCTTGAAGGAACAGTCGAACACGAACCTGGTATCCGCGCCGCAGGTCACGACGCTCGACAACCAGCAGGCGGAGATCATCGTCGGACAGGTGGTCCCGATCGCGACCTACGAGCACTCCCAGCTTTCGGGGACGCTCCTGCTCAGCGGATACGAGGAGAAGAAGATCGGCGTGCGCCTGGTCGTGACGCCGCACTTCGCGAGCGACAGCACCATGGTGATCACGGTGAGCCCCGAGGTGAGCGAAATCCTAGAGTACCGGGGCCAGTTCAACGAACGGCCGGTCACGTCGACGCGCTCCGCCACGACCCAGATCGTGATGAAGAGCGGCGAGACGATCATGATCGGCGGCCTGATCTCCTCGCTGGACCGGAAGATCGTCCGAAAAGTGCCGGTCCTGGGCGACATCCCGCTTCTCGGATACCTTTTCCGGCACAAGAGCGTGACGAAGGACAAGGTCGATCTGATGATTTTCATCACGCCGCACATTAGCGCTCTATAAGGGGGTGAATCGAATGAGCCAGGGTCAGTCGCGCGGTCGGGTGCTGGTTGTCGATGATGAGCCGGATCTCGTGCGAATTCTCCAGTTCGGACTCCAGTCGGCCGGATACGTCGTGGAATCCGCGTCGGACGGCCAGGAGGGATTGAAGAAGGCGCGCGAGGTGAAGCCCGATATCATTCTCCTCGACCTGATGCTTCCCAAGCTGGACGGGTACAAGATCTGCCGCCTCCTCAAGTTCGATGAGCGCTTCAAGCAGATCCCGATCATCATTCTCTCGGCCCGGACGCAGGAAGGGGACCAGGCGTTGGCGCTCGAGATGGGCGCGAACCGGTTCGTCACCAAGCCGTACAACTTCTCGGAGATCCTGACGCACGTCGAGGAGCTTCTAAAAGCCGCGTCGCTCCGCTCGTAGGCCCGGGATCGTCCGAATTCCAGGCTTGACCTCGGCCGCGCGGCGACCGTAGCGTTAACCAGCGGTCCCGTCCGTTTCCTTCCGCCACTTCCGAGACGACCCGTGAAAGGCCAGACCGAAAGCATGTCCCAGGGAACGGGCGCTTCCGCGCCCGCGAAGCCGCAAATCTACGACTCGATCCTGCACACCATCGGGTCCACGCCGCTCGTCAAGCTCCGGAGCGTGGCGAAGGACGCCCGCGCGACCGTGCTCGCCAAGCTCGAGGGCTTCAACCCGGGCGGCTCGGTCAAGGACCGGATCGCGGTGGCGATCGTGGACGAGGCGGAGGCGAAGGGCCTGCTCAAGCCCGGCGGCACGATCGTGGAGGCGACGTCCGGCAATACGGGAACCGGCCTGGCCATGGTCGCCGCGGTGAAGGGGTATCGATCGGTCCTCGTGATGCCCGACAAGGTGAGCCGCGAGAAGATCAACCTCCTGAAGGCGTTCGGCGCCGAGGTGGTCATCGCGCCGACCTCGGTGCCGCCCGACTCCCCCGACTCCTACTACGAGGTCGCGAAGCGGATCGTCCGCGAGACGCCCGGCGCGTATCTCGCGAACCAATATTTCAACCCGACCAACCCCGAGGCCCACTACCGCTCGACGGGGCCCGAGATCTGGCGCCAGACAGGCGGGAAGATCGACTACTTCGTGGCGGGGCTCGGCACCGGCGGGACGATCAGCGGCACGGCTCGATTCCTGAAGCAGCAAAATCCAAAGATCAAGATCGTCGGAGCCGATCCGATCGGATCGATCCTCAAGGAGTACTTCTACACGAAGAAGGTCATCGCTCCGAAGCCGTATAAAGTCGAAGGGATCGGGGAGGATTTCTTCCCGGGGACGCTCGATTTCTCGATGATCGACGAGGTCATCTCGGTAAACGACAACCAGTCGCTGAACCTGGCGCGCCGCCTCGCGCGCGAGGAGGGAATTCTGGCGGGCGGCTCGGCCGGCACGGCGCTCTACGCGGCGCTCCAGACGGCGCGAAACGCGAATCCAGACCAGATCGTCGTGGTGCTCATCCCCGATACGGGCGAGCGCTACCTGAGCAAGGTCCACTCCGACGAGTGGATGCGGGACAATCACCTCCTTGACTCGAGCGCCATCACGGTGGGGGAGATCCTCCGCGCGAAGGGGAACCATGTTCCCGCCATGGTCTCGGTCGGCTACGACGAGCCCGCCTCGCGGGCGCTCGCCCTGATCCGCGAGTTCAACATCTCCCAGCTGCCGGTGCTCAAGGATTCGGTCGTCGTCGGCGCCGTGACGGAGGGGGCGCTCTTGCAGAAAGTCATCGACGGAACGGCCAGCCCCGAGACCCGGCTTGAATACCTGATCGAGAAGTCGCTTCCGACCGTCTCGCTCCACGAGCGCCTTCCGCGCGTCATGAAGCTCCTGTCGGAGCGGAACGCGGCGGTCGCGGTCGACGACAACGGCCGGCCTTCCGGAATCCTCACGCGGTTCGACCTCATTGAATACATCAACGCGTAAGCGCGCGGGGTTCTCGACCGAGGCCATCCACGCGGGCCAGGAGCCTGACCCCACGACCGGGGCGATCACCACCCCGATCTACCAGACCTCGACCTACGTCCAGGAGGGGCTCGGGAAGCACAAGGGCTTCGAGTACGCGCGCACCCAGAACCCGACCCGCATCGCGCTCGAGAAGAACGTGGCGGTCCTGGAGCGCGGGACCCGAGGGTTCGCGTTCGGCTCGGGGATGGCCGCGACCTCGGCCATCACCCATCTGTTGAAGAGCGGCGACCACGTCGTGGCGTCGAACAACATGTACGGAGGGACGTACCGGCTCTTCGAGCAGGTGACGCGCGGCTTCGGCGTCGATTTCTCCTACGTCGACACGTCGAATCTCGAGGCGACCGCGGCGCTCTTTCGCCCGAGCACGCGCCTCCTCTTCGTCGAGACGCCCACCAACCCGTCGATGATCGTCTCCGACCTGCGCGGTCTGGCCAAGCTGGCCCGCGCGCGCGGCGCGCTCCTCGCGGTCGACAACACGTTCATGACCCCCTACTTCCAGCGGCCGCTCGAGCTGGGCGCCCACCTGGTCGTGCACAGCACGACGAAGTACCTGAATGGGCACAGCGACATGGTGGGCGGGATCGTCATCTCGAACGATGACGCCGCGAGCGAGCGGCTTCAGTTCCTCCAGAACGCGGTGGGCGCGGTTCCCGGACCGTTCGACTGCTGGCTGGTGCTGCGCGGGGTGAAGACCCTGGGCGTCCGCATGGATCGCCATGAATCGAACGCCCGCGCGATCGCCGCCTGGCTCTCGAAGCACCCCAAGCTCACGCGGGTCCTCTATCCCGGCCTGCCCGACCACCCCGGCCACGCCCTCCACAAATCGCAGGCGACCGGGTTCGGCGGGATGATCGCCTTCGAAACGGGGTCGATCGAACGGGGGGCGGCGGTGCTCCAGCGGACCAAGATCTTCGCCCTCGCCGAGAGCCTCGGAGGGGTCGAGAGCCTGATCAGCCACCCCGCCTCGATGACCCACGCATCGGTGCCCAAGATCGAGCGCGAAAAGGTAGGCCTAACCGATGGACTTGTAAGAATTTCCGTTGGAATCGAGGACCTCGAAGACCTGCAGGCCGACCTCGAGCACGCCCTCTGCGTTTTGTAGGGGGAATTCCTTCTTGACATGCCCCAGCGAAGTCCTTAGTCTGCCGCACGTTCCTTGCCGCGGGGGGTCCCGGCGGCGGACGGACATGAACGAGCTTTCTACACCACAAATCGGATGCACTTCGCCCCGGCACCGCTGCCATCAGTGGTGTTTCGCTTTTTGGGGCTGTGGGGACCGGGGAACCATAAAGACGATCCCGAATAGTCGTTTCATCCGAAGGGAGGTGATAGCAAAGTGAAGAAGCTTCTGACCATCACGCTTGTGTTCGTGTTCGCGCTAGCGCTCGTGCTTGCCATCGGTTGCGCCAAGAAGGAGCAGCCGGCGACGGAAGGCGCGGGGACGGAGACGGGAATGCAGCAGTCGACCACTCCCGATACGTCCGCGATGCCGATGGATTCGACGCACATGGGCGGCCACTAGGATTCGACCGCCTCGGCCCCCGGACTTACGGGGCCATCGCTACTTCGAGTCCGTCGGGTGTGAGGCTGTCCGCATAGAGTAGCGTGCAGGTACGGAGGGGAAGCGAGCGCGCCAAGCGCTTGGCTTCCCCTTCTTCTTCGCGGGCGGCAAGCGGAGGGATGAGCCGGATGGCGAGTGAGAACTCGTTCGACATCGTCTCGGACGTCGATTTCATGGAAGTGTCGAACGCGGTACAACAGGCCATGAAAGAAATCCGGCAGCGCTTCGACTTCAAGGGGAGCGTGAGCGACATCGCGCTCGAGAAGGAGACGCTGACGCTCCACTCCGACGACGAGTCGCGCCTCAAGGCGGTCATCGACATCCTGACGGGCAAGCTCGTGAAGCGCGGCGTTTCCCTGAAGGCGCTGGAGTACGGGAAACTCGAGCCGGCGGCGAAGGGGACCATCCGCCAGGTGGTGACCATCCGCAAGGGGATTCCCTCGGAGAAGGCCAAGGAGATCGTGAAGTTCATCAAGTCGACGGGAATCAGGGTTCAGGCCGCGATCCAGGAAGCGCAGGTGCGCGTGTCGGGAAAGAACCGGGACGACCTCCAGGCGATCATCCAGCGGGTGAAGGGTCAGGACTTCGGACTTGATCTTCAGTTCACGAACTATCGTTCGAACTAGCCGCCTCGCGGCGCTCCTCCTCGCGGCGGCCATCGCGGGGGCGGCGGGCCCCGCCGCGGCGCTGACATGGCCCGAGCCGCGCGGGTACCTGAGCGACTTCGCGGGGATCGTCGATCCCGCCTCGGCCGATTCGATCGAGGCGCTGGCCCTCGAGCTCAGGGAGAAGACCGGCGCCGAGCTCGCGGTCGTCACGGTCAAGGATCTGGGCGGGGAGTCGATCGAGCCTGCCGCGGTCGATCTCTTCAAGCAGTGGGGGATCGGCGCGAAGGGGAAGGACGAGGGCGTCCTCATCCTGCTCGCTCTCGCCGAGCGGCGTGTCAAGATCGAGGTCGGATACGGGCTCGAGGGAATCCTGCCCGACGGGCGATGCGGGTCGATCATCCGCCTCCTGATGGGGCCCGACCTCCACGCCGACCGCTTCGGACCTGGGCTAGAACGCGGCGCCGAGGCGGTGGCCGACATCATCGCCAAGGATCGCGGCGTCACGCTGGAGCGTGGGGGCCGGGGCCCCGCGGGCTCGGACGATGGATCTTCGCCGCCGCAGGTGATTCTATTTCTGGTGTTCGCCATCCTCCTCCCCGTTCTGTTCACGAGCTGGGTCGCGCGCGCACGCGGGTCAAGCGGGCGCTGGGGAGACTGGAGGAGCGGGCGCCGGCGCAACTGGTATGACCCGTGGGGCGGCTTCGGAGGCGGCCTGGGCGGGCTCGGCGGCTTCGGGGGTGGAGGGGGCGGAGGCGGTGGACGCGGCGGCGGAGGATTCGGAGGGTTCGGCGGCGGCGGGAGCGGCGGCGGTGGGGCGAGCGGCGGCTTCTAGCGGCGGAGACGGCATGGAAGGAGATCCGAGCTGATGTGGAGGCGACCGTTTAACGGGAGAGCGGCCGCGGGGCGCGCGGTGTCGGCCGCGCTGCGGGCCGTGGGAGATCGGCTTGTCGGCGCGACGCTTTACGGGAGCGCCGCGGGAGGAGAATTTCTCCCCGCGCACTCGGACGTGAACGTGGCGTTCGTGTTCTCGGCGCTCGGGCCCGAGGAGCTGGAGGCGCTCCGACCCGCGCACCGGGTCTGGCAACGGAGCCGCGTCATTCGCCCGCTTCTCCTCTCTCGAGAGGGGCTCAACCGGTCGATCGACGTCTTCCCCTTGGAATACCTGCTCATCCGGGAGCGTCACGAGACGCTTCACGGGGAAGACTGCTTCGCGAACCTCGAGATCGATCGAAAGGCGTTGAGCCGGGAGATCGAGCGAGTCCTGCGGGCGCAGGAGCTGGGCCTCGCCTGGACGTACGTGGCGCTCGCGGGCACGCCGGCGGGCGCGCGACACTGGGCGGGCCGGGCCGGCACGGCGATCGCAGCCTCCGCGTCGGGGCTTCTTCACCTCGCGGGGGAGCCGATTCCCGCGACGCGCGGCGATCTGACGAAGCGCTGCGCCGCGCTCTTCGGCATCGACGCGGAAGCGCTTGGCGGGCTTCTCGACCGTGGACCGGACGTGCGCTCCCGCATCGAAGCGACGAGGCTATTGGCCTCGGCACAGACCATACTCGTCCGGCTTACCGAAGCGGCCGATTGATCCGATTGTTCTCCGACTAGATTCGAAAGGGGGGGATTCGATGGCCTCACGCGTCAACGCACTCACCGTCGCCCTGCTCATCTTGGGCGCCCTCGTCGTGGCGGCGCTCTTCGTGGCCGGCTACGTCCGCACGACCTACAACGACATGGTCTCGCTCCAGGAGCAGAACAAGACGGCGTGGTCGCAGGTCGAGAACCAGCTCCAGCGGCGGAACGACCTGATCCCGAACTACGTGGAGACGGTGAAGGGATACGCGAAGCAGGAGACCACCATCTTCACGGCGATTGCCGACGCGCGCGCCCGGATCGGAAGCGCGCAGACGGTGCCCGACAAGATCGCGGCGAACAACCAGCTCTCGAGCGCGCTCGCCCGCCTCCTGGTGGTCGTCGAGAACTACCCCGAGCTCAAGTCGAGCGAGAACTTCATGCGGCTTCAGGATGAGCTCTCCGGCACCGAGAATAGGATCTCGACGGAGCGGAAGCGCTACAACGACGCGGTCATGACCTACAACGTGCGCGTGCGGCAATTCCCCGCGAACCTGGTCGCCGCGAGCTTCAATTTCGAGCAGGCCCCGCTCTTCCAGGCGCCCGAAGCGGCCAAGGAGGCGCCGAAGGTCAAGTTCTAGCGCCGGTAGTGCCTCATGGGGCGCGCCCTGACCGCGCGCCGCTTGCAATCGGCGCGCACTCGGCTATGATCGGGGGCGCCGCGGATAGAACCCGCGGCGAGTGTGGGAGGGCCTCCCATTGGAGGCCCGGGAAGTCGGTGCGAATCCGACACGGCCCCGCCACTGTGAGCGGTGACAAGAGCGGCCTGAAGCCACTGGGGAAACCCGGGAAGGCGCCGCTTGAGGATGACCCGCGAGTCAGGAGACCGACCCACCCTCCGCCTAGACACCCATCCTTCGTGAGGGAGGACCATGGGACCTCTGCGTCCGCTTCTCCGGGTTTCGTTCGTCGTACTCGCCACCGCATCGTTCGCCGCCGCATTCCATTCGCGCGTTCTTGCCGCCGGGGCCGAGGCGGGCGCTTCGCCCGCCGACTCGATGGTCGAGCCGCGCTACCACCTCGACCCGGTGATCGTGACCGGCGAACGGCTGCCGGTCCCCCTCGGGCGCGTGCCGCTGGACGTGACGGTGGTCGGCCGTGACCGCCTGGACACCCACCGCCAATTCCTCCTCGCCGACGCGCTCCGCGAGGTGCCAGCCCTCGACGTCCAGAGATCGGGCAGCCTCGGGAAGCTGACCGACGCCCGTCTCCGGGGCGCCGACCCGCGCCACACGCTCGTTCTCTTCGACGGAATCCCGCTCAACGGGCCTTGGCTCGGGACATTCGATTTCGCGGATCTCGTGGACCCGGGCGTGGCGCGGGTCGAGGTGCTGGGCGGACCGGCCTCGTCGCTCTACGGCTCCGGCGCCGTCGGGGGCGTGATCCAAATGCTGAGCCAAGGCGCCGTGGAAGCCAATGGGATCGACGCGGGACGCCCCGAGGGCCGCGGCAGGCTCCGCGCCTTCGCCGAATACGGCGAGAACGTCACGCTGCGCCAGGGGATTCAATGGAACGGGACGGTCGGCCGCGCGCCGCTGGGGCTCGCCGCGACGCGGCTCAGCTCGGACGGCGTCGGTCCGCGCGACGGATACACGGGGCTGAACGGGACCTTCCACGCGGAGCTCCCGGTCGGTGGCCGGGACCACCTCCACGTGAGCGGACTCGCCACGAGCGGGAAGAAGGAGCTCCCCTACGATTTCTTCTTTGATTACACCGATCCCACGCTCTCGCCCTTCGGATCGAACAAGGAGATCCGCGACCCCAACAATGACGAGAAGGACCGTCTCTTCGCGGGGATCGCGACGTGGCGGCACACGCTGGACCGCTCGCTGGACGTGGAGGCGGAGGTGTCCGGCCTGACCGGGCGGATTCAGAACCAGAATGAGCCGAACGGGGGCGGAGCCACGGATTTCCAGAACACCGATCTCAAGAACACGCGCGGCATCGGATCTCTGCGCGCTCGGGTCAACGCCGGATCCTCGTTCCGTGCCGTCGCCGGCGCCGACTATCGCGGGGATCAGGTGAAACGGAACGATGCGTTCGATTTCGGCGGCTTCACGGACACCACGCGAGTGGACAAGGGGATCCACGACCGCTCGCTCTTCGCCCAGGCGCATTGGGAGATCGCGGACCGCTTCCTCGCGGACACGGGAATCCGTCTCGACGACCATTCGCGCTACGGATCCTACGGTCTCCCGCGCCTCGCGATCGGGCTTTTGGTGCCTGAGGCCGGGCTGAAGATTCGGGCAGGATACGGCCGCGCGTTCACCGCGCCGACCCTGACCGATCTCTACTATCCCGGGTACAGCGACTCGTCGCTCGCCCCGGAGCGCTCGACCACGTTGGAAGCGGGCATCGTGGGCCTTTGGCTCGACGGCAGGGTGGAGGGACGAGTTTCCTATCACCACACGAACTTCGTCGATCTCATCCAGGGGGTTCTTCAGCCCAGCTTCGCGTTCCTGCCCGAGAACGTCGGGAAGGCGATGATCGAGGGAGAGGAGTACGCGCTTCGTTTCGTCCCTCACCGCCGCGTTGAGCTGTCCGGATTCGCCGCGCACCTGGTCGCGAACAACACCGACACGGGCGCGCCGCTCGCGAAGCGTCCCGCCTGGCGGTTTGGGATCTCGGGGCGGGCGAGCGTCCACCGGGATCTCGCACTGACCGGCTCGTGGCGGTGGGTCGATTCGGTCATCGATCCGTTCAACTTCATCGACGCGCGCGGCCGCGTGCTCGACGGAGACACACCGGGCTACGCCGCGCTCGATCTCGGCGCGCTCGTGACGCTGCGGCGCTGGGCGGAATTGAACGCGCGCGTCTCGAACGTGCTCGACCGGGACTATTCCGAGGTGAAGGGATTCCCCGCGCGGGGCCGGGTGGCGACGATCGGCGTGACGTTCACGCGCTAGCGCCGGTAGGAGGCGCCGGTTGAAATCGCCGGACGGTCTCCAAAACCTTTGACAGAATGTGCCTACGGGTGATTTGCTCCAGGCCTGGCGACCCACGCCCGGGCCTGGCCCGGGGGCATTTATACCCCCACTCAACCATCGTGGCCCCAATGACTTATGAGAATCTGATCGTCGAGGTAAAGGACCGGATCGCGCGCGTGACCGTGAACCGGCCCAAGCTCCTGAACGCGCTCAACGAGAAGACCGTGCGCGAGATCCACGCCGCGTTCTCGGCCCTCCGCCACGACCCGGCCGTCGGCGCCGTGATCCTCACCGGCTCGGGGGAGAAGGCCTTCATCGCGGGAGCCGACATCAACGAGCTCGCGGTGATGACGCCGCTCCAGGGCGAGGCCTCCTCGCGCCTCGGTCAGGCCGCGCTCTCGGAGATCGAGTCCCTCGGGAAGCCGGTGATCGCGGCCATCAACGGCTTCGCGCTCGGCGGAGGGTGCGAGCTGGCGCTGGCGTGCCACATGCGGTTCGCGGCCGAGGGAGCTAAGATGGGCCTGCCCGAGGTCGGGCTCGGGATCATCCCGGGGTACGGCGGAACGCAGCGGCTGCCGCGCCTGGTCGGGCTCGGCCGCGCGCTCGAGCTCATCGCGACCGCGCGGATGATCGACGCGCAGGAGGCGTTCCGGATCGGACTCGTGAACGGCGTCATGCCGGCCGCCGAGCTCCTGCCCCATTGCGAGAAGGTCGCCGGCGAAGTCCTCGCGCGCGGGCCGATCGCGGTGCGCTTCGCGATGGACGCCGCGATCCGCGGCCTGGAGATGGATCTGGCGCACGGACTCGAGATGGAGTCGGCCTACTTCGGGCTGGTCTCCGCGACCGCCGACATGCGGGAGGGGCTCAAAGCCTTCCTCGAGAAGCGGAAGGCTACCTTCACCGGCGTCTAGGCATCCGCCTAGCCGGGAGCGGGAACCGCATGGAACGGGTGGCAATCGTCGCTTCGGTCCGCACGCCGATCGGGAAATTCCTCGGCTCGTTTGCGGAGCTGAGCGCGGCCGATCTGGGCGTGGCCGCGACGCGCGGTCTCCTCGAGCGAGCGGGCGCGGCTCCCGGCGACGTGGACGAGTTGATCTACGGATGCGCGCGCCAGGCGGGAGGCGGACCCAACATGGCGCGGCAGGTCCTGATCCGAGCTGGAATCCCCCAGGAGCGCCCCGCCTTCACCGTGAATCAAGCCTGCGGCTCCGGACTCCAGGCGATCCTCCTCGCGGCGGAGCGGATCCGTTCGAACCGCGCTCGCGTGGTCGTCGCGGGCGGAGCGGAGAGCATGACGCGCGTTCCGTATCTTCTCGACCGCGCCCGCACGGGTTACCGCCTGGGGAACGCGCCGCTCGCCGACGGCATGTACCGGGACGGGTTCCTCGATCCGATCTGCGGGCTCCTGATGGGGGAGACCGCCGAGAAGCTGGCCGATCTACACAAGATCTCGCGCGAGGAGCAGGACGCCTACGCGCTGGAGAGCCAGCGCCGCGCCGGCGCCGCGATTCGCGAGGGGCGATTCAAGGACGAGATCGTTCCCGTGACGGTCCCGGGGCGGAAGGGCGAATCGCGGGCGGTGACCGGCGACGAGCATCCGAGGCCCGACACGACGCTCGAGGAGATCAAGAAGCTCCCGCCGGTCTTCCGCGAGGGAGGCACGGTCCACGCGGGGAATTCCTCAGGGATCACCGACGGCGCTTCCTCGATCCTCTTGGTCGCGGAGTCGGTCGCCCGGGAGCGAGGCATGAAGGCGCAGGCTTGGGTGGGGGAGAGCACGGTCGTCGGCGTCGATCCCTCGATCATGGGAATCGGGCCGGTGCCCGCGACGCGCGAGCTTCTCGGGAAGACGGGGCGGACGCTCGACGCATACGAGCTGATCGAGCTGAACGAGGCTTTCGCCGCTCAGGTCCTCGCGTGCGAACGCGACCTCAAGCTCGATCGCGCCCGGCTCAACGTGAACGGCGGCGCGATCGCGCTGGGGCATCCGATCGGGGCAACCGGCGCCCGCATCGTGACGACGTTGGTCCACGAGATGGAGCGCCGGGGAGCATCGCTGGGCCTGGCCACGCTCTGCGTGAGCGGCGGTCTTGGTATCGCGTTGGAACTCATCCGAAACTAGGGAGGACGGAAGGCGATGGCGGCGTTGAAGACGGTGGGCGTGGTCGGATGCGGTCTCATGGGGTCCGGGATCGCTCAGGTGAGCGCCCAGGCGGGGCTCGTCACGTGGGTGCGCGAAGTCGACAAGCCCACCCTCGATCGAGGTCTCGGACGGATTCGGAAGTTCCTGGACGACGGCGTTGCGAAGGGGAAGGTGACCGCGGAGGACCGCGACAAGGTGCTCGCGAACATCAAGGGGACGACGGAGCTTCGCGACCTGGCCCCGTGCGAGCTGGTGATCGAAGCGGTGGTGGAGAGCATCGAGGCCAAGCGGGAGGTCTTTCAGGCTCTCGACAAGCTGGTTCCGCCCACGGCGGTCCTGGCCAGCAATACCTCCTCGCTCTCGATCACCGAGATCGCGGCGACCGCGGGCCGGCCGGAGCGGGTTCTGGGACTCCACTTCTTCAATCCCGTCCCGCTCATGAAACTGGTCGAGATCATCCGCGCCCTGCCCACGAACGAGGCCGCGTTCGATGTCGCGAAGGGGTTCGTCGAGAAGATCGGGAAGACCGCCGTCGTGGCCAAGGACACGCCCGGCTTCGTGGTCAATCGGCTCCTGGTGCCGTATTTGCTCGACGCCGTCCGCGTCTTCGAGTCGGGCGTCGCATCTAAGGAAGATATCGACAACGGGATGAAGCTCGGCTGCGGCTACCCGATGGGGCCGCTGACGCTCCTCGATTTCGTTGGCCTTGACACCACGTACTACATCGCCAACATCATGTTCGAGGAGTTCAAGCAGCCGCAGTACGCCGCGCCGCCGCTGCTCAAGCGGATGGTCCTCGCGGGCTACATGGGCCGCAAGTCCGGCCGCGGATTCTACGACTACTCGAAGACATAGGAAGGCAAGGGACACCGATGGCACGCGAAGAAGTCGTCATCCTGAACGGCGCCAGAACCCCGATGGCGGAGTGGGTGGGCGGCCGGGCCGGCAACGGGAAGCCCGGCGGCGCCTTGAAAGACGTCTCGGCGATCGACCTGGGGGTCATCGCGGCCAAGGCCGCGCTCGAGCGGTCGAAGGTTCCGCCCGACCTGCTCGACCACGTGGTGTTTGGAAACGCGCTCCAGACGAGCGGTGACGCGATCTACGGCGCGCGCCACGTGGCGCTCAAGGCGGGGGTCCCGGTTCCGGTCCCCGCCCTCACCGTGAACCGCCTCTGCGGCTCGGGCATTCAATCGATCATGGAGGCCGCGCACCTCCTCCAGCTGGGGGAAGCCAATTTCGTGCTCGCCGGCGGGATCGAGAACTTGAGCCAGGCTCCGTTCGTCGTGCGGGGCGCCCGGAGCGGGCTGCGCCTGGGCCAGGGCGTGCTCGAGGATTCGCTCCTGACCGCGCTCAAGGATTCCTACTGCGGCCTCTTCATGGCCGAGACATCGGACAACCTGGCGCGGCGGTACAAGATCTCGCGCGAGGAGCAGGATGCCTACGCGTTCCGCAGCATCACGGAGGGAAGGCGCGCGATCGACTCCTGCCTCCTGAGCGAGGAGATCGTGAAGGTCACCCTTCCCGGGCGGGAAGCCAAAGTGGTGGAGAAGGACGACCACTGCTTTGAGGGCGCGACGCTCGAGGGCCTCGCGAAGCTCCAGCCCGCGTTCGGCAAGGACAGCTTCGTCACCGCGGGGAACGCGAGCGGGATCGTCGACGGCGCCGCGGCCGTTGTCGTCACGACCGCGCGCCACGCGGAGAAGCGCGATCTCAAGCCGATCGGCCGCATCGTTTCCTGGGCGGTGACCGGAGTCGATCCGGACGCGATGGGGATCGGCCCCGTTCCGGCGACGCGCGCCGCGCTGAAGCAGGCCGGCATGACGGTCGACGACGTCGACCTCTTCGAGATTAACGAGGCGTTCGCGGGGCAGTACCTCGCGGTCGAGAAGGAGCTCGGGAATCCGCGGGAGAAATCCAACGTGAACGGCGGGGCGATCGCGCTCGGCCATCCGCTCGCGGCAACCGGCACCCGGCTCGTCCTCACGCTGCTCTATGAGCTTCGTCGGCGAAAGAAGCGCTGGGGCGTCGCCGCGGCCTGCATCGGCGGGGGACAGGGGATCGCGATGGTGGTCGAGGCGCTCGCGTGACCCAGCCGTCCGAGCGGGACTTGATCTTCGATTGGAACGTCGGCGAGGGCGGGCCCGTTCGGCCTCCGCGCCCCGTCCAGGTCGTGGACGAGACCCTTCGAGACGGCCTCCAATCGCCCTCGGTCACCGATCCTCCCATCGAGGAGAAGATCCGCGCGCTCCACTTCCAGGCGCGCCTCGGAGTCCACGGCAACGACATCGGCCTCCCGGGCGCGGGCCCCCGCGCGAAGGAAGCCGCGCTGGCATTGGCCAAGGAGATCGCGCGCGCCAAGCTCCCGATCGAGCCCTACTGCGCCGCGCGGACGCACAAGGACGACATCGACCCGATCATCGATATTTCCCAGAAGTCCGGGCTCAGGATCGAGGCCGCCACCTTCATCGGCTCGAGCCCGATTCGCCAGTACGCCGAGGACTGGGACCTCGACCGTCTTCTCCGTCACACCGAGGAGGCGGTCACCTACTCGACGCGGAACGGCGTGCCGGTGATGTACGTGACCGAGGATACGACCCGCGCGCGCCCGGAGATCCTCCGCCGCCTCTACACGAAAGCTGTCGAGTGCGGCGCCCGGCGGGTCTGCGTCTCCGACACCGTGGGGCACGCGACGCCGGAGGGCGCGGCCCGGCTGATCGCCTTCATCCGCGGCGTCGTCGACGCGACCGGCGAGAAGGTCGGCGTCGACTGGCACGGCCACCGCGACCGCGACCTCGGCGTCGCCAACGCGCTGGCCGCGCTCCTGGCCGGAGCCGATCGGGTGCACGGGACGATCCTCGGGGTGGGAGAGCGGGTGGGGAACGCCCCGCTCGATCTGATCCTCATCAATCTGAAGCTCCTCGGCTGGCTTGACCCGGACCTGACCGCGCTTCCGGAGTACTGCGCCCTCGTTTCGAAGTCGTGCCGCGTTCCGATCCCGTACAACTACCCGGCGCTCGGCCGGGACGCGTTTCGCACCGGCACCGGCGTCCACGCCGCCGCGGTGATCAAGGCCAAGAAGAAGGGCGACTCCTGGCTCGCGGACCGCGTCTACTCGAGCGTCCCCGCCGGCATGCTGGGATTGAAGCAGGAGATCAACGTGGGCCCGATGTGCGGCGAATCGAACGTGATCTACTGGCTCACCGAGCACGGCCATGAGCCCGGCCGTCCCCTGGTCGAGCACGTCTTCCGGCTCGCCAAGCAGCGCGAGGCGGTGTTCGAGGACGCCGAGCTGGAGCTCATCGTCGTCGAGTTCAAGCGGAGCCGGAGCGGGGCGGCGGCGCGTGGCTAAGCGCTACCGGATCGCGGTCCTGCCCGGCGACGGGATCGGCCCCGAGGTGACGCGGGAGGCGATCGAAACGATCCGCTTGGCCGCCGACGTGCGCGGCTTCGCGCTCGATCTCACGCAGTATCCCTTCGGGGCCGATCACTACATGAAGTCGAAGGAGATGTTTCCCGCATCCGCCCTCGAGGAGATGCGCGGCCACGACGCAATCTTGTTGGGCGCGATCGGCGACCCCCGCCTTCCCGTGGGGCTCCTCGAGCGCGCCGTCATCTCGGGAATCCGGTTCGGGCTCGACCTCTACGTCAACCTCCGCCCCGTGAAGCTCTACGCCGAGCATCTCTGCCCCCTGAAAGGGAAGCGCCCCGAGGATGTCGACATGGTGGTGGTGCGGGAGAACACCGAGGACGTCTACGCCGGCATCGGCGGGTTCTTGAAGAAAGGGACCCCCGACGAGGTGGCGATGCAGGAGATGATCTTCACGCGCAAGGGAACGGAGCGGGTGATCCGCTACGCCTTCGACCTCTGCCGGCGGCGCGCGAAGACGAAGAAGCTCACGATGGTGGACAAGGCAAACGCGGTCGGAGCGATGGATCTCTGGACGCGCACGTTCGAGGAAGTCGGGAAGGATTATCCCGACATCCAGCGGGATCACGCCTACATCGACGCCGCCTGCATGTGGATGGTCAAGAACCCCGAGGCGTTCGACACCGTCGTGGTCTCGAACATGTTCGGGGACATCCTGACCGACCTCGGCGCGGCGATCCAAGGAGGAATGGGAATCGCGGCTTCGGGAAACATCCACCCCGGCCGTGTCTCGATGTTCGAGCCGATCCACGGCTCTGCCCCGAAGCACGCCGGAAAGAATGTCGCGTCGCCGGTGGGGGCAATCCTGGCGGGGCAGATGCTGCTCGAGCATCTCGGCGAGTCTGAGGCGGGCGCCCTCATCGGAGCCGCCGTGGAGGAGCTTTTCGCGTCCGGAAAACTGCGCTCGACCGGCACGGACAGCGGGATCGGCACCAAGGAGCAGGGCAACATGCTCCGGGAAGGCATCCGCCGGGCGGTCCCCTCTTGACTTCTCAAGTTTGGTTGTGCTACTATCTTGCGGTGTTTAGAGGATAAAATCTCGCCAAGAGGTTTGGCGCGAAGGACTTGCGAGATCCCCCTCTCCCTCGGCTGCACATAGCCGAGCCTTCCTTCGAGCCAACCTCCGAATTACGTCGAGATGTAATCCTTCGGCCCTCATATGGGCCGTGTAATCGTTGGGGTCGCGCGGCTCCGCGCGGCGGGGGAAGCATCCGCGTCACGACATCGTGCGTTCATTGGTCTGAGCTAGGCATCTTGCGTGCCACTTCAAGGAGGCTTCCAATGAAGTTCGTGTTTCGTCTCGCTTTATTTGCCGCGGTACTCACGCTTCCCTTCGCCGTTCCGGCGTCCGCCCAGTACATGTACATGGATTCGAATGGGAACGGAATCCATGACACGGGCGATCGCCTGAACGCGAACAACGACTCGACGATTGTGGACATCTACCTGGTCACGAACATGAATAAGGACGGGAGCGTGGCGGGCTGCAACACGGTCCCCGGGACCGCGATGGACATCAACTCGTACGCCTTCAACATCGTGGCGACGGGCGGGACAGCGACGTACGGGAACTACATCAACCGCCAGGCGACCGCGTTCCCGAACCAGGCGCAGACGTTGAACACTGGGGACGGGACGTTCAAGACGGGGTTCTACGCGTTTACGTACACGCCTGCGGGATTGTTTCGGCTTGGGACGCTGACGATTACGGGGACGGGCGGGTCGCCCAAGATCGGCTTTGTCGATATCCTTCCGGCCTCACAGGACTTCACTTCGTTTGGGACGCCGTGCCCCGGTATCGCGGGCGACAACACGTACCGGTTGGACGGTCCGAACACGCAGGCGTTCTATGGTGGGCCCGGCGACTGGTTAATCGCCGAAGGGCTCGATGCGGCGCCGGGCGGGAATAACCCGCCGGTAGTTACGAATCCCGGGAACAAGACGGTAAACGAGCTGGCGCCTTTGACGTTCACGGTGACCGCTACCGACCCGGACGCGGGCCAGACGGTGTCGTTCTCGTTGGATGCCGCCACGGTTACGAACGGGGCGACGATCGGCTCGGCATCGGGAGTGTTTAGCTGGACCCCGACGGAGGCGGAGGGACCTGGGAACTATCCGGTGACCGTTACGGCCACGGATAGCGGGAGCCCCTCCGCGAGCAGCTCGGCCGGGTTCTCGATCACGGTGAACGAGGTGAACCAGGCTCCGGTCTTGGCCGCGATCGGCGACAAGACGGTAACGGTGAACAGCCCGCTGACTTTCACTGCGACCGCGACCGACGCCGATCTGCCCGGGAACGGGAAATCATTCGGCCTGACCGGCGCCCCCGCCGGCGCGACGATTAGCGCCTCGACCGGCATTTTCAACTGGACCCCGGCGGCGACGGGCACGTTCCCGCTGACGGTCACGGTGACCGACGACGGAGTGCCTCCGCTCGGCGACTCCGAGGGGATCACGATCACGGTGAGTGCGGGGGCCAACCAGCCGCCGGTGCTCGCGGCGATCGGGAACAAGTCCATCGCTGAGCTGGCGTCCCTGGCCTTCACCGCGACGGCGAACGATCCGGACGCGGGCCAGACGCTCACATTCTCCCTGGACGCCGGCTCCCCCGCGGGGGCGGCGATCACCGGGGCCGGCGCGTTCTCGTGGACCCCGACCGAGGCGCAGGGCCCGGGAAGCTACCCCGTTACGATTCGCGTGACGGACAGCGGCAGTCCCGCGATGGAGGACTTCGAGGCGATCTCGATCGCGGTCAGCGAGGTCAACGTCGCTCCGGTCTTGGCCGCGATCGGGGACAAGGCGACGACGGTCGGCGGGGCCGTGGCGTTCACGGCGACGGCTACCGACGCGGACGTTCCGGCGAACACGCTCGCGTTCTCGCTGGACGCCGGCGCTCCGGCCGGAGCGGCGATCGGCGCGACGACGGGCGTCTTCAGCTTTACGCCTTCGGCGAGCGGCACCTTCCCGGTGACGGTCCGGGTGACCGACAATGGAACGCCCCCGCTCAGCGACTTCGAGGCGATCTCGATTGTCGTGAGCGCGGCCGCGAACGTCAACCCGGTGCTCGCTCCGATCGGGAACAAGACCGTGGATGAAGAAGCGACGCTGAGCTTCACCGCGACGGCGACCGATGCCGACGCCGGCCAAACGCTGACGTTCTCGTTGGACGCGGGCGCGCCGGCCGGAGCTTCAATCAACGCCTCGACGGGCGCGTTCAGCTGGACGCCGGCGGAGGCGGACGGACCGGGTAGCCATTCCATCACCGTGCGGGTGACCGACGATGGGACCCCGAATCTCGGCGATTCCGAAACGATCTCGGTCACGGTGAACGAGGTCAACGTGGCGCCGGTCCTGGCCGCGATCGGGGACAAGGCGGGGACCGTCGGGGTCGAGGTCGCCTTCACCGCTACCGCGACGGATGCCGATGTTCCAGCCAACACTCTCACCTTCTCGCTGGATGCCGGCGCACCCGCCGGAGCCACGATCAACGGCTCGACGGGCGCTTTCAGCTGGACGCCATCGGCTACCGGCAGCTTCGCGGTCACGATTCGGGTGACCGATAACGGCACGCCTGCCCTCGATGACTTCGAGGCGATTTCGATCAACGTAGGCGCGGGGGTCGTGAACCACGCTCCGGTGCTCGCGGCGATCGGGAACAAGACGGTGGACGAGGGGACGCCCTTGACGTTCACGGCCACCGCGACCGATGCCGACGCGGGGCAGACGCTCGCGTTCTCTCTGGATTCCGGCGCCCCTTCCGGCGCGGCGATCACGGCGGCGGGCGGCGTGTTCTCGTGGACGCCTGGAGAAGCCGACGGTCCGGGTAGCCACCCGGTCACGGTCCGCGTGACGGACAACGGCAGCCCCGCGATGGACGCTTTCGAGGCGATCTCGATCACCGTCAATGAAGTGAACGTGGCGCCGGTTTTGGCGGCCATCGGGAACAAGGCCGGGACGGTGGGGGTCGAAGTCGCCTTCACGGCGACCGCGACGGACGCCGACGTTCCTGCGAACACCCTCACGTTCTCGCTGGATGCAGGCGGTCCCGCCGGAGCCACGATCAACGGCTCGACAGGCGCCTTCAGCTGGACGCCCTCGGCCACGGGAAGCTTCGCGGCGACGGTACGGGTGACGGACAACGGCACACCGGCGCTCGACGACTTCGAGGCGATCACGATCGACGTGACCGAAGCGGCGGTGAATCACGCGCCGGTGCTCGATGCGATCGGGAACAAGGCGGTGGACGAGGGGCTGCTTCTCAGCTTCACGGCCACCGCGACGGACGCCGACGCGGGCCAGACCCTCACGTTCTCGCTGGATACCGGTGGCCCCTCAGGCGCGGCGATCACCGCGGGCGGCGTGTTCTCGTGGACGCCGACCGAGGCGCAGGGCCCCGGCAGCTACCCGGTCACCATTCGCGTGACGGACGACGGCAGCCCTGCGATGGATGATTTCGAGGTGGTCACGATCGACGTGAACGAGGTGAACGTGGCGCCGGTTCTGGCGGCCATCGGGAACAAGGCGGGGACCGTAGGGGTCGAAGTAGCCTTCACGGCGAGCGCGACGGACGCCGACGTTCCAGCCAATGCCCTCACATTCTCGCTGGATGCCGGCGCTCCGGCCGGAGCGGCGATCAACGGCTCGACGGGCGCCTTCAGCTGGACTCCCTCGGCTACGGGAAGCTTCGCGGCGACGGTCCGGGTGACGGACAACGGCACCCCAGCACTCGACGACTTCGAGGCGATCTCGATCGACGTGACCGAGGCGGTGGTGAATCACGCGCCGGTGCTTGACGCAATCGGGAACAAGTCCGGCACGGTGGGGGTCGAAGTCGCCTTCACGGCGACCGCGACGGACGCCGACGCGGGCCAGACGCTCGCCTTCTCGCTGGATGCCGGCGCACCGGCAGGGGCGGCGATCAACGGCTCCACGGGCGCCTTTAGCTGGACACCTTCGGCTACGGGAAGCTTCGCCGCGACGGTCCGGGTGACGGACAACGGCACCCCGGCACTCGACGACTTCGAGGCGATCACGATCACGGTCGGTGGCGGCGGCGGGGAGACACTGGCGGCCAACGCGTTCTTCGCCGGACCCAACATAATTACGGTCCTGGACGCGAATCGGGCTACTTGCGTTGAGATCGAGCCGGTGCAGAACTCGTACTCGAACGACGATGTCGATCTCTCCAGCATCGTGATGATCTATGCGGGCAAGCAAATTTCAGCGCTCGCAGACAGGACCGACCTCAACGGAGACAAGAACCACAACGGGGTCCGCGAGATCAAAGCCTGCTTTTCGAAGGAGGACCTTCGGTCCCTGTTCAGCGATCTCCCGCGTGGCCTGAGCCGAGTCGAGGTCGCGATCGAGGGGAATCTCGAATCGGGCGCGAGGTTCGGCGACACGGTGAAGCATTTCGTCTTCGTGTTGAGCACCAGCAGCACCGGCAGGTGCGGCCTGGCAGCTCAGCCGAATCCACTCAATCCGGAGACGATCCTCAGCTTCACGACGACCCAGAGGGGTCCCGTCACGGTCCGCGTCTTCGACACTTCGGGAAGGCTCGTAAAGACCCTGCAGGACGGGACGATGCCGGCCGGATTCAACTCGGTCCGGTGGGACGGGTCGGCTGACAATGGCACCCACGTTGCCACAGGGGTCTATTTCGTGAAGATGATCTCACTCGATGGAGAGCAGAGACTGCGCGTCACGGTTCTCAAGTAGTCCGAAGGAAGACGAGCGGGGCGGCCCTCACGGCCGCCCCGTTTTCGTTTGCGGCGTCGCCTTGGCGGCGCTTCAGGGGCGTGGCGCCTCCGCGGCCATCGATTCCGCAGCCAGGACGAGCGCGCGGATCCCTTCCAGGACCGGGACGGGCTCCCCGACCTGACGGGCGGCCCGGACCACGGCTCCGATGATGGCCTCCGCTTCCGTCCGCCGGCCGCGCGACAGATCCTCCGCCATGGAGGAGCGATTCGCGTACGTGTCTTCGAGGACCGCCTTGAGGAGGGGAATCGGATCGAACCCGCCTTCGACGTAACCGGCCCTGACCCCGACCCGCGCCGCCTCCTGGGCCGCGGCCTCCGCGATCCGGAGAAGAGGCCCCGACTCGAGGATCGCGCCGTTCGGCCTGCCCGAGAGCGCGGAGATCGGGTTGACCGCCGCGTTGAGGGCCAGCTTCCGCCACAAGATCCCATTCGCGTCCCGGCTCGCGTCGGCCGTGAGGCCCGCGCCCTCGAACAGCGTGGCCGCGTATTCGGCCCAGCGAAACTCGGTGTTCCGCCAGGACGCGAACCGCGTCGGCCCGCGCGCGGAGGCGTGAAGGGCGCCGGTCTCGTCCAGGTAGGCGCCCAGGGACGTGGCCCCCGCGATCAGGGGCGAGCGCGGGAGCGCGGCCTCCAGAATCTCCATGTTGCCCCAACCGTTTTGAAGCGAGCAGATCGCGGAGGCAATCCCTGCTTCGACGATCGATCGCGCGGCGGTCCCGGTGTCGTACGATTTGACGCAGAGGAAGACGAGGGTCGCGGGCTTGAGTCCCTCCGCGCGATCCTCGATGAGCGGCTGCGATCCCTCCTGGCTCAGCGCCTCACGCCGCGCGGGACTCCGCGCGTACACGTGGACCGTATGTCCCGCGCGATGGAGCCGCGTCGCGAGCAGCGTGCCGAGCGCGCCGGCGCCCAACACGCCGATGGTTTCCGCCATGTCGTCTCCATCGGTGCGTTGACAGGGGAATCGTCAGGAGGTACGCTTCACTCCTCTCGGACATCGATCGTCTCCCCCGATCATACAACTGAATGATGAATCCCAAGACACCGCTCCGCGGCGTTATCTTCGATTATGGCAACACGCTGATCTGGCTCGGCCCCAAGCGCAGATCGACGCGGACCGATTATGCCGACGTCGTGGCCCGGCCCGGCGCCGAGCGCCTCGCGCGGTTCCTTGTGTCGACGGGGATACTGGGGGATGAGAGCGCGGCCGCCGACTTCGTGAAACGCTACCTCGAGATCCGGGAGCGAAACCGGGCTCTGGCCGAGGAGACCGGAAGGGAAATCACCGCGCGCGAATCCTTGATCTCGGCGCTCGAATCGCCGGCGGCGGTCGCGCCCTCCTCGGAGGCGAGGCTGCGCAAGGCGGTCTCCGAGTCGTTCGTCCCCGAGATCGAGGCCGTCGAAGCGCTTCCCGGCGCCACGGAGACGCTCGACATGTTGAGGCGGCGCGGCGTCAAGCTCGCGCTCCTTTCCAACTGCACCGATGGAGACTATGTGAGGACGGTCGTCCGTCGACTTGGATGGGAGGGATACTTCGACCCGTTCGTGGTCTCGGCCGACATCGGCGCTCGAAAGCCGCTCCCCGAGGCGTTCCGGCCGATGCTCGATCGTTGGGAGCTGGCCCCCGAGGAGGTCGCCATGGTGGGAGATTCCCTCTACCACGACGTCGCCGGCGCGGGACAGCTGGGCCTCCAGACGATCCACTTCACGGCGATCGAAAATCCGAGCGAACCCGCCCACCGGGCGGCGGTCCGGCCGGATTGGACCGCTGCGTCGCACGCGGAGCTCTCGCAGCTCCTGATCCGTCTCTCGGCCTGACGGAAACGTATACTGGAACGCATGGGGAAGAAGCGTGATCGTGGGCAGCGACCGAGCGATCGGCGCCCTTCCTCGTCGCGTGCTCCTGTCCGCTGGGGAATCTTCCTCCCGTCCCTCGTGGCCGTCGTGCTCTGCCTCCCGTGCCTCCCTCTCGGGTATATCTGGGACGACTACTACTTCCTGACGTTCCGGGGGAGTGGGGATTACCGAACCTATCTTCTACCGGACCGGCACGCCGCCTTCTACCGGCCGATTTCGCAAGGACTCTACTTCCTGTTCCTCCGGCTGGCAGATCCGACCAACGGGATCCTCGGCCACGCTCTGAACCTGGCCATTCTGGGCACCTCAATTCTCCTTTTGGTCCTGCTGGTGTCGCGGTTGTGCGGTCCCAGGGCCGGACTCCTCTCGGGGCTCACTCTCGCGAGCCTCGGGCTCGTACCTGGCCTGGTCGCCTGGATCAGCTGTAGCCAAGACCTGCTCGCGGTCGCACTGGTGCTGGCCGCTCTCCTGCTCCGCCACCGAGGGAAGGACATCGAAGCGCTCGCCTGTGCGACGGCCGCTGTGCTTTGCAAGGAACCCGCCATCGCAGCCCTTCCGGTGCTCGTCCTCTGGGATCACCTAATCGGGCGGCCGGCTTCGCGGCCCCGGTTTCAGGTCGTGGCTTACGCGGCGGTTGCCCTTCTGTGGGCGGTCATCCATCCCGGCATCCGACTCCTGGCCGCTCACGGATTTCAGAGCGGCTCGGCCGGATACGTTGGGATGGAGCATCCGGATCGTTGGGGGTCGTACCTCATCCGGTACATCATGACCCTCGCGAACCTGCCGCCCCCGGGGTTCACCGTTTCCTGGTGGGGCGAGAGAGCCAAGTATGGTCTCGCCGCCCTGGCGCTGCTCGTCGCTGGGTTCCTGTACCTGGACTCTCGCCAGCCACGCGATCAGGCATCGAAGCCGCTCCCGATCGGCCGAGTCGCGCTGATCTCCGCGTTGTTTGGAGTCCCGACCCTCTTGATGCCGACCGTTCTGATCCGCCACTGGGCACCGTACTTCGCCTTCATCCCGGCCGTTGGGGCGGCGATCTTCGTCGGACCCCTTCTTGCGAGGCAGCGGACGGCCGTGGTTGTCGCGGTGCTCGGAGTGTTTCTGCTGCTCGGAATCCGCTACCGCGGACTTCGCGCGGAGAACGAGCCTGTCTGGACCGAGCGGGTGTTTGCGGACGCGGCAAGCGCCGTGCGCACGGTGCGGGCGAATTTCCGGACCATTTTCCCGCGCTTTCCGAGGGCCAGTCAGGTCGTGGTGTCGGTCTCCTCGACTGGCGTCCGCGGCGTTTACAGCACGTTGATCGAAGGTCAGGCTCTGAGCGTGTGGTATCGGGATCCGACGCTCCGGACCGTGGCGACATTGCAGAGGCAACCGGGTGCGCCGGCGGAGTTTCTGGTTCGCGTCACAACCGACCTCGACGTGATTTCAATCGATCCGGACACTCGTCGCATCCGATCCACGACTAGAACGGCGCCCGACCTGACCGAGATCGGCCGGCCGGTCGTGAATTACGCGGCGCGCGGTCGCGGCCGGCGGTGACTATGACCGCGCCGTTCACATGGTGCAGGGTCTTGCCCAAGCCGAGACCGGCGCGAACCGCGATTACGTGCAGCGGACCTCCGCGATGATCCTCCTGGCTGCGGGCCACAGGGAAGAGGCCACGACGATCCTGGCCACAGTCCCTGCACTCTCGAAGGAAGATGCGCTTTGGGCCTTGAAGCCCATGCTGACCGAGACCAGCGCCAGCGAAAGGCTGGACGGGGCCGCATTCGAGGCCTTCGGCCTCTCGAGCGATGACCCGGAGGCAATCCGGTGGGTCATGGGCAGATTTCAGAGAGAAGGGGGACTGGCGCAGGCAGCCTGGTATGCGGAGCGTCTGCTTCAGGTCGCTCCGGAAGATTCCGAGGGCACCGATGTGATCGCCGCGGCAAAGCGCGCGGGGCTCAAGCCGCGGCGGACCGTCCCGTGAGAGGTCGCATTGACACGTGAATTAAACCGCGCCTAGACTTCAGCTCTCCTCGCCTATCCTCCCTCCCACATTCCCCGCTCGGAGTTCCATGCTCGCGCGCGTCTGGAGCTGCGCGACCGTCGGTATCGAGGGGCATTTCGTCGAGGTCGAGGCGGACCTCGGCGTGGGTCTCCCCACCTTCACGATCGTGGGCCTGCCGGACGCCGCCGTCCGCGAGAGCCGCGAGCGCGTGCTCGCGGCGGTGCGCAACTGCGGCTTCGAATTCCCGACGCGGAAGATCACGATCAATCTGGCCCCGGCGCACGTGCGGAAGGAAGGGGCGCGGTTCGACCTTCCGATCGCCGTGGCGCTCCTTCTGGCGTCGGGTCAGATCCCACGCGGGAGGCCGGTCGAGGAAGGGATCTTCGTCGGGGAGCTGGCGCTCGACGGCACGCTCCGCGGCGTTCGAGGGATTCTCGCCGTCATGGCGGCCGCGCGTCGCGAGGGTCGGGGCCCGGTCTGGGTTCCGATCGACAACGCTGCCGAAGCGCGCGCGCTCCCGGATGTCCCGATCGAGCCGATCGAATCGCTCGCGGCGCTCCGGGGCGATGAGACGATGGGCGGGGGATTGCGCCCGCGCCGAGCGGCGCGCCACGCGGGGGATCGACCGGCGTCGGCACACTCGGCCGAGGTGGCGGCGGTGTCCTCCGACGCGCCGCCGCCCGATCTAGGCGAGGTGCGCGGCCAAGGCCTCGCCCGGCGCGCGCTCGAGATCGCCGCGGCCGGAGGGCACAACCTGCTCCTCGTCGGACCGCCCGGCGCGGGGAAGACGATGCTCGCGCGCCGCCTCCCCGGGATCCTTCCTCCGCTGGCGGCGGATCACGCGGTCGAGGTCACCACCATCCATTCCGTGGCCGGACGCCTCCCGCCCGGCGCGGGGCTGATCCGGCTCCCTCCGTTTCGCGCGCCGCACCACACGATCTCGCCCGCCGGGCTGATCGGCGGCGGTCGCGGGCCGTATCCGGGGGAGGCGAGCCTGGCGCACCGCGGCGTGCTCTTCCTCGATGAGCTGCCCGAGTTCGCCCGAAACTCCCTGGAAGCGCTCCGCCAGCCGATCGAGGAAGGGGTCGTGACCGTGACCCGCGTGGGCGGATCGGTGACCTTCCCCTCCGCTTTTTCTCTCGTCGCGGCGATGAATCCCTGCCCGTGCGGCTTCCGCGGCGATCCGCGGCGCGCCTGCCGCTGCGCGCCCGACGCGGTCGCGCGCTATTGGTCCAAGGTGTCGGGCCCGATGCTCGATCGAATCGATCTGATCCTCGAGGTGCCGGCCGTTCCCATGGACGATCTCTTCGCCCTGGAACTGGCCGAGCGATCGGAGGCGGTTCGCGGGCGGGTTGTTCGCGCGCGCGCCGCGGCGGTTCTGCGGACTCCATTCGAGGGGAGAAACGCGTCGCTTACGGCAAGCGAGTTGGGCAGGGTCGCGCCCCTCGACGCGGGCACCCGGCTTCTCCTCAGGCACGCCGCCGAGACGCTTCGGGTCACGGCTCGTGGCGTCATTCGGGTGCGTCGCGTGGCCCGGACGATCGCCGATCTGGCGGGCTCGCAGGCCGTGCGCCCCGAGCACGTGGCGGAGGCTCTGCAATACCGGATGCCTGCCGGGGTCCTGCAAGGCGGCGGCTAGGTAAAGGGGCGCCTCAGGAACGCCAGGGTTCGATCCCACGCCAGGCTCGCCGCCGCCCGGTTGAATGCATTCGGGCGGTCAGGCTCAAAGAACCAGTGTCCCGTGCCCGCGTAACGGTGGAACGTGGCCGGCCGGCCGGCACGACGCAGGGCTGCCTCCAGCTTGTCGACCTCGGATTGCGGCTCAAACTCATCGGTCTCCGCAAAGTGACCGAGGTAGTCAGCCCTCGAGCGGCTGTAGTCGGCGGGCCCGGTCCCGTAGAAGACGGTCACGGAACGGATGTGCTCGGGATCGGTAGCCGAGAGATCCAGCGCGAAGTAGGCCCCCAGCGAGAAGCCGATCACCGCGAGCCCATGGTTGGCCCGGCCGGCGCGTTCGCAGAGAAACCGTGTCGCGTCCGCGATGTCCGCCTTGGCCAGGTTGGCGTCGAGCGCATTGCTGAGGGCTACCGCGTCGGGAATCCTGTCCGCGATCTTGCCGTGATAGAGGTCCGGGGCGAAGCTGACGAAACCGGATTCGGCCAGCCGCTTGCAGAAAGCCTTCATCGTGTTGTTCAGCCCCCACCAGGCGTGGAGAACCAGGACACCGCTGCCTTCGCCGCCGGGCGGAACGGCGAGGTAGCCGTTAGGTTGGGTAGGTTTCATTCGCATCTCCTCGATTTGCGTGTCGAGCCGTGCGCTCTCACGGGTCCCAAGCCCTACTCCAGGGCGCTAGCGAATGGGCTGCCGTCGTTCCGCTCTTCCCCTCCGTTCCGCGCCAAACGGCTGACCGAGCAGCGTGTGCTTCAGCACCGCGCGTAGCCCGCGAAATACGCGGTGCCAGGTCAGGACCGCGCCGAGGTAGCAGCCCAGCAGCGTTCCGACACTCGGCGGTAGCCCTGACCGCGATGCCGCCACGGTGAACGCCGCGACCCCCAGGAAGACGCCCGTTGCGGCAAGGCAAGCCTCGCGCCGGAGGTCGAAGTAGTAGAGGAGAATGAGTCCGAGCAGGCCGAGGGCTTGCGCGCCGGCCGCGACGAGAAGGAGCCGGTAGGGCAGGATCGCGCCGGGCGGCAGCCCCAGCCAACGAGCCAAAGGCTCGGCCGCGAGCAGGAGGAACCCAGTCACCCCTCCCTGGACCGATGCGGCGCCGCGGAGCAGCCGTGCCGCCTCGTCCACGAGCGCTCGGCCGCCGCGACGAAGCTCCATGAGAGATGCCCCCTCCTCCAGGGAAAGGTAGAACCCCTGAAAGCGCCGGTGAAACGTCGTCTCGACCTCCACGAAAATCCACGCCAGGCAAGGGATTGTCGAGAACCACGCGATGGTCGACGCCCCGGCGTGAAACGCGGCCGCCTCGCCGCCGACCAGGGTCCAGGCGATGAGCTTGTCGACCCACAGCGAAGCGTTGAAAGCGAGTCCTGCCCCCGCGAGCGCCGCGTAGTCGCGAAACGCGGGCAGGAGCCTGGCTCTCTCGTCGGCCTCATCCGGCAGTGCCCGGAAGATGCCGACGAGCAGGATCACGAGCGTGAGGGTCTGCCCCGAGATCAGCCCGAAGAGGTATTCCGGAAGGCCGAGGCCGGCCACGGCAACGAGAAGGGCCGCCAGGAAGAAGCTCAACGCCCATCCGGCTCCCACGGCGCCGAGCACGAGGCCGGGAGAACAGAGCCCGTTGCCCACCGACAACGCGGTCCACTGGGCGCCGACGGCCGCCGAAAGAGCCGCGCCCCACAGGATGATGCGAAGAGGCAGGTCCAAGGCGAGGAGCGTGAGGCCGGCGGCGACGACGCAGATGACAAACGTCGCGGCGAGTCCGCGACAGAAAGGAGCAGCGATTGCCCAAAGGTGCCTCTCGTACAGGCGATCCGCGGCGTAGCGGGAGACCACGATCTGGACCGGTCCGGCCACGAGCAGCGCGACGGCGTAGGCGACGTTCACCACGATTCCGCCGGTGGCCAGATCGGCCCGGTCGCGGCCGATGACCGCCGGCAGCGAGATGAGCACCGCCGTGGTCAGCACCCACGGCAAGGCCATGACGGCCGCGCCCGTCGCGTAGGCGGCGGCCGCTCCGGAAATTCCTCGATGGATCAGGCGCTCGAGGCGCCAGCCGATGCCGGCCATGGTCCGGCCCTGTAGAGTGCCCGGTACGTCGAGACGGTCGCGTTCTTCCGGTAGTACACGGCCACGCGCCGCTGACCGGCCGCCCCCATGAGACGCCGCAGCTCGGGATCCAGGGCAAGTCGAGCGATCGCCGCCGCGGTCTCCTCGGGCGCGGCGAGCCGCGTCACGATACCGCTCGGGCCGATGCGTCGATCGGCGCCGGTCCGCCCCTCGAGGAGATCGCGACAGGCGCCGACGTCGGAAGCAACGACCGGAATCCCCGCGGCGTTGGCCTCCAGAATGACAAGCGGCTGTCCTTCGCTGAAGCTGGTGAGGACCACGATGTCGATCGCGGGGTAGATGCGCTCGATCGGCCGCGCCTCTTCGAAGCGGATCACATCCGCGAGGCCGAGCTTCGCCACGAGGCGGCGGCACCGCCGGACGTACCTCGGGTCCTCCTCGATCGGACCGATGATGCGCACATCCAGCTCGACGGCGCGGAGCGCCAGGAAGCACGCACGGATGAGGGTGACCACGTCCTTGATCGGCACCAGTCGGCCAACAAAGCCGACCCTCACCGGGCTCCGCTCCGCGGCTTGGGACGGCCGCCCGCCGACGCGCGATTGGAACTCTTCGAGGTCGATCCCGTTGGGGACGACGAGCGTCCTGCCGGCCGGGGCGCCGTCGGCGATCTGCCTCTTCCGGCTGCCATCGGACAGCGAGACGACGCTCGAGGCCCGCGTGTACGCGCATCGTGCCAGGGCGCGAAAGAACTGGACCCACATCTTGCGCAAAGCCGAGGCCGTCGCGCTGTCGATCGCTCCGTCGGTTCCGTTCCAGCGCCGGCTGTCACGGGTTCCGCGGAACCAGGCGGCCTGGTCCAGCTCGAGCTTCCGCTCGCGCGTGTAGATTCCGTGCTCGGTCAGAAGGAATGGCCGGCCGGTCCGGTGGCTCCACACGGCCGCCAGGATCCCGGCGTAGCCGGTGCAGAGCGCGTGATACGTGGCCGCGGCCGGCGGCTCGGCGCCGAGCAGGCGCACGAGCGGCATGTTCATGGAGCGGAAGTGCCAGAAGAAATCCAGGAACGAAGCGTCCGGAGCCAGCCGCTCGCAGAGCTCCGTCATCAGCTCAAACGATGCCCGGCCGTGGAGAAAGGCGCCGACCGACAGATCGTCGGCGGCGAGGTCGTCCAGCAGTGACGAGTCGGCGTGATCCTCGAGATGCAGCCGGCGGATGCCGTGAAGGACGCGGGAGGACCGCAGTACATCGGCGTGGCGGCGACGCTCGGCACGAGCCGCCCGCACCAGGGCGGCGGCATCGTTGCCGCGCGCCAGCGGCTCGCGACAATAGAGGTCCGTCAAGCTGACCACGTTGGCCGGCAGCGAATAGACGGACCGGGTGTAGGTCCCTCGGTCGGGGGCAACGTGCACCAGAGCGAATCGGAGGTCCGGGAGGCTTGCGATCAGATCGTGGACCCACGCCGACACGCCGCCCTTCACGTACGGGTACGTCCCTTCCAGCACGAGGCAGACGTCCGCCGGCGCGGTGGCATTCTGGCCGTCAACCGGGGCCGGCTCGGATCTCGTCGGGATCAAGGTTGGCCCGCCTGACGTTCGGCGCGCTCGCCGATCTCGTCCAGCACCAGCGCGGCGGACAGGGCCAGATCGGGATCACGACCCGACGCTGCCCGGCGCAGCAGGGCGATCGCCCCCCGGTCGCCGCGTCGCGAAAGCGTGGATAGCGCGGCGCGGCGCTGTTCGTCGTCGCCGGAGTCCAACGCGTCGTAGGGCGAAAGCGAGTCGCGGAGGCGTTCCATCGCGGCCACGGTGAGCTCGGGTCGCCGGCGCGCCTTCCTGCGACGGCCAGCCGTGGTGGTGCCGCGTCCGCTCGTAAAGATCGCCGCGGCGGCCACCGCGGCTCCGACGCAAGGGACGGTCAGCAATGCCGCAGCGCAGAGCCACCGTCGGCTGGGCCGTGCGTAGGGCATGCCGGACAGGAGCAGGACCGCCGTCGCGTGCAAGACCGCCGCCGCGGAGCCCTCCAACAAGGGCGAGAGCGGTGCGCCGAAGAGCAGGATTCCGGCCGCGACGGCATCGATCGCGACGCACGAGGCAAGCAGCGCGGCGCCGCGCTGGGGTTCCTCGCGCTCCTGGGACGCGGTCGCTCCGATCGCCGGTAGAGCCGCGATCGCTCGAATCGTCCGCACCGGGGCGATCATTCGTGCCTCCGCGCGTGGCCGTTCGCCCCGCTCGGGCGCGATCGACCGATGGCGATGGCCGGCGCACACCACGAGGCGATGACCTCGAGATCGTGTGCCGTCGCCTCGTCCGGCCCGGATCGAGGGATCCCCCAAAGGGCGATGACCCCGATCCGGTCGTTCCCGCTGAGAATCGGCACGGTCAGATCGGCGTCGCGAAGCGCCAGCGGCGTGAGCGCTTCGGGCCCCCTCGCGTCCCGAACGGCCAGGAGCCGCTGGTATCCGTTCCTGCCCACCTTGACCGCCGCGGCGGAGGCTTCGGTCCGCGCGAGCGCAAGGTCGGCTGCCCCTTCGGCGGCGGCGATCGGATCCGTTCCATCCAGGCCTGCGGCGACTTCGCGCAGAAAGGAAATGGAGGTCGACGTGCGATCGACCCGCGCGCGAAGCGTCGCGACAACATCGCGAAGGGTCTCGTTCTTCGTTTCGGCCTCGGAGGCTCGGCTGGAAGCCGTGGAAAGCCGCTCACGAAGCTCCGTCTGGGTTCGCAAATGCCACGAGGCCACCCAGGAAACCGCGAGGCACGCGGCGAACGCGATCAGATTGGGTCCCGAGTCGAGGCGGCTCCACGCGGTCACGAGCCCGGTGCCCGCGACAGCCGTTCCGACTCCGCCGGCGCATGCGGCCGCGATCAGGCCCGGATAGAGCCCGCCGCTGCCGTATCGCGAGGCCAGGACGAGCACGACGATCCAGCCCGGGTGCGGCTCGAGGACGGTGCCGGCACGCGCTGCCAAAAGCTCGGGGAGGAAGGCGAGAGCGGCCGCGAGCCAGAGCGCGTCTATGGCGCGCCTCCTCAGCGTGGGCCGAATCTGACGAAGGGGTTGTCTCACGATCCGCTCCTTAGCGATCAACATGGAAGCTCAACCATCCTTCCCGGCGTTGTCCGACGAGCCCGCTGGCCACCTCGGTGGCCCCCTCGTACCCCAGCGCGAACCGGGTCCAGGGCGTCGGCGCCCAGACGAGGCTCCCTCCGGTCCTCCACGCACGGGCCTCGCGCGCGGAGTCGTGGGCAAGACCCGTGCGCAGCTCCAGCCCCAAGTTGCCTCCCGGCGACGCGACGGTCAGGGCGGCCGAAGCCTCGTCGACCGAGCCGCGCGGGACGAGCCCGATGACCGAAGCGAACTCGGGCGTCGTGCGCGTGGACATGTCGTAGTGCCGGTAGGCAACCGTCATGGCCGACGAGAGCGTCGTGGGCGCGATCAGCGCCTCGTCCAGCATCTCGCCCCGCACGGCGGCGCCCGGTTGCCTCCACAGGACGAAGTCGGCGCCGGCGATCCACAGCGACTGCCAGGCCTTGGGGCGGCGCGTCGAGCGGGGATCCGCGTCCAGGACCGAAAGCTCTCGCCCTCGTCCGCCGGCCTGGAGGAGCAGGCGGCGGGAGAACAGGTGCGAATACAGGTGACCCTCCGCGGCCGTGGTCCGCCCTCCGCGAAGCACCGTGATCGCAGCCTCGTCCCAGGGGGTTTCGAGCTCGCCTCTCGCCTCGGCTTCGAATGTCCGTCCGAGAGGCGCCCGCCCCGCGACCGCTCCCCCGACGCCGAGGTCCTTTCGCGCGGCGCCCCGAGGTGTGACCACGTGGAGGCGCGGACCGAGCGCCAACGACGCGCCGGCCGCGTTCCGCTGCACGAACGTCAGCGCGAGCACGTCGGACGCCGCTTTCGCGGGGTTGGTCCTTCCGTCCGCGGCGTAGTGAGTGCCCAGGAGAGCCAGGTGGCGGCGCGAGCCGAAGGGAACCGCGGCGCCGGCCTGGACGCATGAAGCCTCCGCGTCCGGATCGGACATCACCGAGAGCGGCGCCCCGACCTCCAGGGCGGTCCGGCCGTTCATCCGCTCGATCGCCGCGTCGAGCCCCGGAGGTGGACTGCCCGCGCTCAGCTCCCGCGCGCGGCGGTACGCCCGAAGCGCCTCGCCTTCCTCTCCTGAGCGCTCGAGAACCCGTCCATAGTCGGCCTGGATGCGCGAGTCGTCGGGAAACTTCGCGGCGAGTGCGGACCGGACCCGACGCTCGCCCTTGAGGTCGCCCATCGATTCGAGGGCGAACGCGAGCATCTCGTTCGCCCTGCGATTCGACGGATCGACCGCCAAGACGCGACGGAGCATGGCCGCGGCCGGTTCGAACGCCCGCGCCTGGATCATGGCCTCTGCCCGCTCCAGCGTGGCGGCCGAGGCGGACGGCGCCTCCGCAGAGGCCCGTCCGCCCGCCGCGATCAACGCGAGAGCAAGTGCCGCAATGGCTAGCCAGCCGCGACCGAAATGCCGCACCGGTCCCGTGAGCGGCATGGCTATTTCAACACCACGAATCTCCCGGCCGACACTCCCTCAGCCGCCTCGATGCGATAGAAGTAGACCCCCGATGAGAACCTCTTGTCGCCGACGCGCACGTCGTGGGATCCGGATGGGAGATTGGGTTGATCGATCAAAGTTCGGACCAGGCGTCCCACCGGGTCATACACCCGGACTCTCGCGAATCCAGGCCGTGTCGTGCGGAAGATGAGCTTCGCTTCCGGATTCAACGGGTTCGGAGAAACGGTGGCCATCAACGGGTTGACGGCGCCGACCGGAGTCGGGCCGCTGGAGGATGCGCCTCCGTTGATGTTGTAGGTGACGGTCTGTCCGGGACCGACCGAGACGTGGCTGATGCACTGACCACCGTAGCTCTCGGACGACGCGGAGCAGAGTCCCGTGACCGGCACGACCGCCGACTCGGACGCGGTGATCGTCATCGTCCCTTGGCTCGGTACGAACGAAGCCTGGACTCCGGCCGCGTTGTACCGCATGCGAGCGCTCGTCCACTCGCCGAGGGCGGCCATCGTCTTGGTGCGGACCGGCAGAACAAAGATCCTGCCGTACTTGTCCAGCGTCCGATCGAGCAGGTCGCCGAGCAGCGTGTGCACGCCGTCATAGGCGCGCAGGTTGCTCTGATGGAACATCCAGGGATCGATCTCGCCCCGGAGCATGTACTGGAGGAGGACGTCGGACTCCTTGTCCAGGACCTCGCTGTAGCTGAGATCGCGTCCCCAGTAGCTCCGGTAGAGGTAGTTGTACTCGCTCGCCCATTCGGACGGCGTCGTGACGTTGTAGAAGAGATTGACCGGCCGCCTCGGGATCATGAGGATGCCGGGCTCCAGGGCGTTATAGATACCGGCCTGAGGCGTCGGATTGTCCATCCCGGGCTTGGACGTGTCGGTGACGAGGAAGCGGACGCCGGCGTCGTAGGCCGCGCTCATGGCGTCCGGGTTCGCGAGCCCGGAGACGTCGGGCGTGACCAGCGCCCGGAGATCGTAGTTCGCGAATCCCATCGACGCGGCCGTTTGGTTGTTGCGCGTGATCTCCCAATAGACGCGGTCATAGCTGGCGGAGTCGGGGTCCAGGTTTTGGTGGGTGAACGTGTGATTGATCCACGGGAATTGGGAATCCGTCAGGTCCACCGCAGGCGTGAGCAGGTCGGGGCTGTAGGTGCCGGTCGTGCCCTCCCCGTTGAACGCCATGTGGAGAAGCAGGTCCGACGTCTGCGATTGGAGCTGTTTCTGCGTCTGCCAGGCAGCGGTGGCCGCCCAGTCGATCGCATTGATGCGGTAGATTCCTCCTCCATATACATCGTCGTCGATGAAGATGTCGTCGACCTGCGGCGTCATGTAGACGTGGCGCTCGCCCAGGAACAGCCCTCCCGTCACCCAGTTCATGAGGCCGTGCGAGAGCGTCAGGCTATGGACGAGGAAGAAGTTCCCGTCGAACGTCATGGAGAGCACCTCGCGGCCGTCGGGATAGGTCCGGACCAGCGCGAGCGCATCACCTTGCGCGTCGTTCAGGAGCACGTTCGTTCCGGTACCCGCCGCCTGGGCCAGATACGTCCAGGCCTTGGTGATGACGATCGGATTTGCCGCGTTCACGTACGAGAACACGGACTGGCCCGATGGGGTCAGCCGCGCGGAGATCGGGCTCGTCGTGGCATCCATCCCCGTTGCCGGGCCGTAGCCCAGGTCCGCGGTCGGGAGCGCGTAGGCGATCGCCGTGCGGACCCGGTATTTCGCCTGGTAGTCCCACAGCGTCTGCCATTCCGAAGCGCTGAACGCGCTTGTCCAGGTCGTTCCGTTCAAGTACGCCAGGCTTCCGGTGGTGAGCACGATGCCCTGGAAATACGCGTGAGCGTCGCCGTCGGACAGCATGGCCGGCGTGAACCCGCCCGGAGTCTTGGTCGCGACGTACAGCGTGTACGGAATGCCCGCGTACTCCGCCGCCTGGCGGATGGCTCCGAGCACGGGCTCGGTTCCGTCGGCGGAGACGACCAAGAGCTTCGCGTCCAGTGTCGCCGTCGTGACCGGCAGCTCGGTCGAGCCGGACGTCCCGGGTCCGTTCGAGGGCCAGACTTGCGGCAGCGAGGGAATCGTGGGCAGCTCCGGAGGTCCCAGGGGCAGACCCGGCGGAGGGGGCAATGGTAATGGCAAGGGTAACGGCGGTGGCGGAGGTAGCGGAGGGAGCGGAGGGAGCTGAGCGAACGCCGCATGACCGCACGCGAATATCATCGCGGCGGCGGCAAGCAGGAACGCCGGCGCCCTAGCCGTCCATCTCGATCCCCGGGATTTCTTCGCTTTGGTAGTGCATCTCCTCATGGTCCTCATGTTTCAACTCCTCCATTTCCTGCAGGCCCCCAAACATCTTCTGCATCCCCCCGTGTGTGTTGATCGGGCATCTCGGGCATCTCCTCCTCGTGGACCTTGGGAGATGTCCCCGTGCACGATGAGAATTGTACGAGTGACGGATCATCGTTGATATTCGGTGGATCACTGATTTGGGGTCGGGTAGATTACGAAAGAGGCTCTCCGACAACCTTACGAGGGAGTGGCCACCGAGCCTCACTTTGTGAGGGCGCGCGTCCTACAAGTACTCGGCGGCGCGCCGTATCGAAAGTTCCAGACAGAGGAGGAAATCGTGGCCGCACCGAACATCGTCTCGAGGTGGCCGAACCATGCCCCGCAGCTCCTGAGCGTGCTCCGAATCGTGGCCGCGTTCATGTTCATCTTGGCGGGCTCCACAAAGCTCTTCGCGTTCCCGATCGGGATGCCTCCGGACGGCAGCACAGCGAAGTTCATGACCCAGATCTGGATCGGCGGTGTCCTCGAGGTGTTCGGCGGTGGCCTGATTCTCCTCGGCCTCTTCACTCGCCCCGTCGCCTTCATCCTCTCGGGCGAAATGGCGGTGGCCTACTTCCAGTTCCACTTCCCGAATGGCTTCTGGCCCGTAGTCAACGGTGGGGTGGATGCCGCGCTCTACTGCTTCGTCTGGCTCTACTTCTCGGCCGCGGGCGCCGGGCCGTGGAGCCTCGACGCGAAACGAGGGAAGCAGCAATAAGTTATGGGCGGCCCAAAAATTCCTCAGCTATCTGTCGATCTCGCGCCCCCTCGCTCGTCGTGTATGTAGAGCGAAGGCTCGGCCGGTCGAGATCGATCGGAAACGCGACTTCGAACCCATAACCACAAGGAGAGACGACGATGCGATTCATGGTGGTGGTGAAAGCCGACCGGGACTCGGAAGCAGGGAAGCTCCCGGACGAGAAGATCCTGACCGAGATGGGGAAGTTCAACGAGGAGCTCGCTAAGGCCGGCGTGATGCTCGCGGCCGAGGGACTCCAGGCGAGCTCGAAGGGCGCGCGCGTCAGGTTCGACGGCAAGAAGCGGACCGTGACCGACGGGCCGTTCACGGAGACCAAGGAGCTGATCGCGGGCTTCTGGATCTGGCAGGTGAAGTCGAAGGAAGAGGCGATCGAGTGGCTGAAGCGCGCTCCGTTCGATCAGACCGAAGTGGAGATCCGCCAGATTTTCGAGCTGGAGGACTTCGGCCCTGCCCTGACTCCCGAAGCCAGGAAGTCCGAGATGAACCTGCGCGAGCAGATGGCCGCGAAGAAGCGGTAGCCCGGATGCTCACCACCCGAAATCAGACGGAGCGATAACGATGCGATTCATGATGCTGATGATCCCGAAAGGGTACGAGAAGGCGGCGCCCGGCACCGCGCCGGCGGCCGAGAGCGTCGCTGCGATGATGAAATACAACGAGTCCCTGCAGAGAGCGGGCGTGCTGCTGGCGCTTGACGGCCTCCACCCGCCCTCGATGGGCGTGCGCGTCTCCTTCCCGGGAGGGAAGGCGAAGGTGACCGATGGGCCGTTCACCGAGGCGAAGGAAGTGCTCGGCGGTTACTGGATGATCCAGGTCAAGTCGAAGGAAGAAGCGATTGAATGGGCAAAGCGCTGCCCCGGTTCCGAGAACGAGACGATCGAGGTTCGCCAGGTGCAGGAGATGTCGGATTTTCCCGCCGACGTCCAGAAGGCGGCGGCCGGGTTTGCCGAGATGCAGGCGCAGTCCGGACAGCGCCGGGGATAGTCGGGGCCCCTTCCGCAGCGTCGGCCTTGCGCCGCGGGAGTGAAGATGGTGTGATCGGTAGCCGTGACGGCTACCGACACCCATCGCGCGGTCGACGCGATCTTTCGGATCGAGTCGGCCAAGCTCATCGCCGGCCTCGCGCGGATGGTTCGCGACGTCGGTCTCGCCGAGGACTTGGCGCAGGACGCCCTCGTCGCCGCGCTCGAGACTTGGCCCAAGTCGGGCGTTCCGGACAACCCGGGCGCCTGGCTCATGGCGACCGCGAAGCACCGCGGGATCGACCGCCTGCGCCGGAACAAGCTGCTCGAGCGAAAGCACGAGGAGCTCGGGCGCGACCTCGAGGCCCGCCAAAACGCCGGTCCGGATCTCGACGCCGCGATCGACGACGATGTCGGCGACGATCTCCTTCGCCTCGTTTTCACCGCCTGCCATCCCATCCTCGCTTCCGAGGCGCGCGTGGCGCTGACGCTCCGCCTGCTTGGGGGCCTGACGACCGAGGAGATCGCGAGAGCGTTCCTCGTCCCCGAGGCCACCGTCGCCCAACGCATCGTGCGGGCCAAGCGAACCCTGGCCGAGGCGCGCGTCCCCTTCGAGGTTCCCCGCGGGGCCGAGCTGGCCGTCCGACTCACGTCGGTCCTCGAGGTCATTTACCTCATCTACAACGAGGGGTATTCGGCAACCGCCGGGGACGATTGGATGCGTCCCGCGCTCTGCGAGGACGCGCTCCGCCTCGGCCGCATCCTGGCCGAGCTCGCCCCGAGCGAGCCGGAGGTCCACGGTCTGGTCGCGCTGATGGAGATCCAGTCGTCGCGCTCCGCCGCCCGGGTGGACGCGTCGGGAGCGCCAGTGCTGCTCCTCGATCAAGACCGCGGACGCTGGGACCAGCTGCTCATCGGCCGCGGCCTCGCGGCGCTCGAGCGCGCGGAGAAGCTGAGCGGCGTGCTTGGCCCGTACGGGCTCCAGGCGGCGATCGCCGCCTGCCACGCGCGGTCGCGCACGGGGGCGGAGACGGACTGGAAGCGCATCGCGGCCCTCTACGAGGTGCTGGCCCGCCTCGCCCCGTCCCCGGTCGTGGAGCTGAACCGCGCCGTCGCGGTCTCGATGGCGTTCGGCCCTGCGGCGGGCCTCGAGATCGTCGATGCGCTGACCTCGGAGCCGACCCTCAGGGCCTACCACCTCCTGCCGAGCGTCCGCGGCGACCTTCTTGCCAAGCTCCGCCGCCTCGACGAGGCGCGCTTGGAGTTCGAGCGCGCGGCGGCCTTGACGCGGAACGGTCGCGAGCGCGTGATGCTCCTCGACCGCGCCGCGGCCTGCGCGGGCGGGTCGGGGCTGCCGGACCCGAGGTGAGCGCAAGGGCAGAGGGAGAACCGGGTTGACTTCGGGGTACGGAGTCGATAGCGTTGCCGTCGCTCTCCTTCTCGCGAGGGCAACCATCGCATGAACGCCAAGCGCCCCGGCCTCTTCCCCTTAGCTCTGATCGCCTCCGCCGCGCTTCTCGCGCTGGTGGGGACCGCGCTTGCCCAGGCGGACGCGTCCAAACCCACGAAGCCCGCCGCGACCGCGCCGCCGCAGCTCCTCTCGATCGAGGAAGCCCAGGCGGGCGTTCGGAAATCGCCCAAGGATCCCTCCAGCTACATGGTCCTCGGCTCCGCCTATCGACGGGCCGGGAGGTCCAGGGAGGCGCTCGAGGCGTTTCAGAAAATGGCGGCCCTCGCGCCCAACGCTTCCGCGACGCACGTGAGCCTCGGCGCGGCGTACATGGACCTGAAGCGGAACGCGGAGGCGCTCAAGGAATTCAAGCTGGCGATCAAGCTCGACCCGAGCGACGGCGCCGCGCACTACAACCTCGGGAACTACTACATCCAGGCCGGCCGCCGGGACGACGCGACGGCGGCATACAAGCGCGCGACCGAGCTGAAGCCACCGATGCCCGATGCGTGGGTGAGCCTCGGCCTGATCCAAGCGGAGATCGGCAAGACCGACGAGGCCATCGCGTCCTACAAGAAGGCGCTGGCCATCGATTCGACCAACGTTCGCGCGCTCTGCAACCTGGGGAATTCACAGTACGGAATGGGGCGGATTCCCGAGGCTACCTCCCTCTATCGGAAGGCGCTGAAGATCGATCCCAGGAACCAGGAGGCGATCTACAACATGGGGGTCGCGTTCGCCGACGCCCAGATCTATCGGGAGGCGATCAACTACTGGCAACAGGTCGTGTCGATCGACTCCACGGCCGTGATCGCCCAGAGCGCCAAGAGCAGCATCCAGGTACTCCAAGACTTCCTCAATCAGCAGAAGCCGGGCACGCCGCAGAATCCGAACGCACCCCCGGCCCCGGCGCCCGGGAACCATTGACCGTGCCCGGCGCATTGCGAACCGTGTGTCTCGCGGCCCTTTGTGCCGCACTCGGATGCGCGTCCCAGACCACGCGCCAGGAGGGGCCGACCAGCGGGATGACGGCCGCGGCCAAGCCGGCCTCGGCGGCGGCATCCGTCAAGGCCCACGTCGCCGCCGGGCGCGATCTGCTCCGGCGGGGGCTTTTGGACGAGGCCGAGCGGGAGTTCCGCCTTGCGATCGAGGCCGACCCCAACGATCTCGAGGCGGTCGCGGGCTTAGGCCAGGTGGAGGTGGCGCGCGGCCAGTACTCGGAAGGGATGGCGCACCTGGAGCGCGCGACCCGGGTTCCGAGTCAGATGGTCTCGGCGCTCCGCTCGCTGGGCGACGCGTACGCCGCGACCGGCGACCCGACCCGCGCTGCCTCGGCCTATCGCCAGGCGGTGGCGCTCGCGCCCACGGACCTCGAAGCGCGGCTCGCCCTGGTCCATTCCCTCACCGAGATCGGGGAATACGGGGAGGCGAGATCCGCCTGCGCGGACGCGATCCGGCTCGCGAAGGGGAATCCGACCACGCTGTCGCAAGCTTACCGGCAGATGGGGGAGGTCTACTCGCGGGAGGGCAACACCCCGGAGGGATTCGCCTCGCTCTACAAGTCTGCGGAGCTGGATCCGAGGAACCCCCAGACCGCCAAGAGCCTCGCCACCTGCGCCGTGCGGGCCGGGCTCTACGCCGAGGCGGCCGCGGCGTATGCCCGCGTCTTGAAATTGGCCCCGCTCGACGTGGAGGCGAAGAAGCAGCTCGCCTGGGTCAATTTCAAGATGGAGCGCTATCCGATCGCGATCAAGCACTACGAAGCGGTCGGCGACTCCCTGGGCACAGTCGACCGGTATTACTTAGCACAGGCCTACGCGAAGTCGAACCGCGCGGATCGGGCGGTGGAGCTCTTCCGGGATGTGGTGAGGATCGACCCGGATAACTACAAAGGTGTTTATTGCAACATGGCGTACGCGTACTACGAGGCCAACCGCTACCAGCGAGCGATCGAGGTGGCGCGCGAGGGCCTCGCCAAGGACTCGAGCAGCGCTTGTCTCCGCTTTTGCTGGGCCCAGGCGCTGGACAAGCTGGGCCGCCACGAGGAGGCGATCCCGGTCTTTGAAACCGTCCTCAACGACCCGGCCTACGCCGAATCGGCGAAGCGCGAGCTGGAGCGCCAGCGGCGCATCGTCCGCCTTCTCAAATCGAAGGAGAGGGGCGGAGAATGAGCGTGGGTCGGACAAACCCGAATCAAGGAGGATCAATGCTTCACGCACCAGTTCGCACCTTAGGGCTTGCCATCACCGCCGCGTGCCTTCTGACAGTTTCGACCGCCCGGGCGGACGATCCGGCCGGGGCGGCAGCGGCGACCCCGGCGAAGGAGGCCGCGCCAAAGGCGGCCGCCGCCAAGGAAGCCACACCGAAGGCCGCTCCCGCGAAGGGAACCGCGCCGAAGGAGGCCGCCGTGAAAGAGGCCGCGCCCAAGACGGCCGACGAGGTCGCCGTTCTGGAGACGACCAAGGGACGGATGGTGATCGAGTTTTGGGACAAGGACGCGCCCCAGACGGTCGCGAACTTCAAGAAGCTCGCGCGCCAGGGCTACTTCGACGGCACGGGGTTCCACCGGATCATCAAGAACTTCATGGTCCAGGGCGGCGATCCGAAGTCGAAGAATCCCAAGGCCCCCGATCTCGGCACGGGAGACCCAGGGTACAAGATCAAAGACGAGTTCAACGCCCACAAGCACGTCCCCGGCGTCATCTCGATGGCGAACAGCGGGACGCCGAACTCGGCCGGCTCGCAGTTCTTCCTGATGCACGGAGCGGCGCCGTTCCTCGACGGCAAATACACGGCGTTCGGCCACCTGATCGACGGGATGACCGTGTTGAACGACATCGCGAACACGCCGGTCGGGCCGAACCCGATGATGGGCGGAGAGCAATCGAAGCCGCTCGAGTGGACCACCCTCAAGTCGGTGAAGATCATGGCTCGGTCCGCCGCCCTCTCGAAGGCTACGGCCGCGGCTCCGGCGGCGAAGGTCAAGATTCCGGCGGCCGGAAGCGGGATCTCGGGCATGAACAAGAAGGCCGCGTCGACGAAGCCCGCCGAGAAGGCCGCGGCCCCGGCGAAGGCTGGGGAATCCAAGGAAGGCGAGAAGACGGGTGAGGCGGCCGAGACGGCGAAGAGCACGGAGAAGGAGACCGCTCCCGCCGATTCCGCCCAGGGCAAGACCCAGTAGCCTCGGGACGATAGAGCACTCCGCGGGCCGGGCGCCATTGCGTCCGGCCCGTTGATTTTGATAGGCTTAGTGCACCCACCGGAACGGATTCCCGAGCGGAGACTTCCATGGCGCGCATCTACCTCGACAACAATGCTTCGACATCGATCCGCCCCGAGGTATTCGAGGCGATGCAGCCCTATTTCCTCGAGCACTACGGGAACGCCTCGAGCGCGCACGCCTACGGACAGGAGGCGCGGGGCGCCGTCGAGGACGCGCGCGCGCGCGTCGCGGCGCTCCTCAGGGCCACCCCGGGCGAGATCGTGTTCACGAGCGGCGGGACGGAGTCGGACAACCTCGCCGTCATCGGCGCGGCCCGCGCGCTTCGCTCGAAGGGGCGCCACGTGGTGACCACGGCGATCGAGCACGACGCGGTCCGGCACGCGGGCGATCTCCTGGAGCAGGACGGGTTCGAGGTGACGCGCGTCGCCCCGGGCCCGGACGGACGCGTCCCGCCTCAGGCGATCGATGCCGCGATCCGGCCCGAGACGATCCTCGTCACCGTGATGGCCGCGAACAACGAGAGCGGGGTCATCCAGCCGATGGCCGAGATCGGCGCGATCTGCGCCGCGAAGGGCGTGGCGTTCCACACGGACGCGGTCCAGGCGGCAGGGAAGATCCCGATCGACGTCGGCGCGTGGCAGGCGACGATGGCCACGATCACCGCGCACAAGTTTTACGGGCCGAAGGGCGCCGGCGCGCTCTTCATCAAGCGCGGATTCCGGCCGGCCCCGCTCCAGGTGGGCGGCGACCACGAGAAGGGCCGACGGGCGGGCACGGAAAACGTTCCCGCGATCGTCGGCCTGGGACGCGCCGCGGAGCTTGCGTCGTCCGATCTGGCCACGGTCCCGGCGCGCGTCGCCGCGCTTCGCGACCGGCTCGAGGCCGGGATCGAGTCGCGCGTGCCGCACGTGGTCCGTCACGGCGCCGCGGCGCCGCGGGTTTGCAACACCGCGCACATCTCCTTCGTCGGCGCGGAGGGGGAGCATCTGATCCTCTCACTCGACATGAAGGGCATCGCCGTCTCGAGCGGCGCCGCCTGCAAGGCGGGCTCATCCCATCCCTCCCACGTACTTCTCGCGATGGGAGTCCCCGCGAACGTGGCCCAGTCGGCGGTCCGCTTCAGCCTCGGCCGCTCCACCACCGAGGCCGACATCGACCGCGTCCTCGAGATCCTGCCCGGCGTCGTGGAGAAGCTCCGCCGGGGCTCTCCGACGCTCGCCTCGTAGCGCCCCGAGGGAAGCGATGCAGAACTTTCTCCCGGATCGCCCCTCGACCGTGCTCGTCGCCATGAGCGGCGGCGTGGACAGCTCCGTCGCCGCCTCGATCCTCGCGGCCGAAGGGCACACGGTGATCGGCGTGACGATGAAGCTCTGGTGCTACGCCGAGGGCCCCTCGCCGAGTCGCGGCTGCTGCACGCTCGAGGCGATCGACGATTGCCGCGCCGTGGCGCACCGCATGGGGTTTGCGCACTACGTCCTCAACTTGGAAGACGCGTTTCGGGAGCACGTCATCGAGGACTTGGTCGGCGAATACCTGCGCGGGCGCACCCCGAATCCCTGTGTCCAGTGCAACAACTGGCTCAAGTTCGGAGAGCTGATGCGCGCCGCGGAGCGGTTCGACTGCGATTATGTCGCGACGGGGCACTACGCGCGCCGCGGGTTCGACGCGGAGGGGCGCGCCACGCTGCTACAGGCCCGGGAGGGGGCGAAGGATCAGTCCTACGTCCTCTGGGGGCTCAAGCAGGAGGTGCTCCGAAAGTCCCTCTTCCCGATCGGGCACCGGTCGAAGGAGGAGGTCCGCGCCGCCGCGCGCGAGCACGGGCTCTCGGTCGCCGACAAGCGCGAGAGCCAGGACATCTGCTTCGTGGAGGGGCGGAGCTACACGGACTTCATGAAGGAGCGCTTCCCGGAGCGCCTCGCGGCCTCCCCGCGCGGCGAAGTGCGCGACGCCGAGGGGCGGGCGCTTCGCAGCCATGACGGGATCCACGCGTTCACGATCGGCCAGCGCCGCGGGGTCAACGTCTCGGCGAAGGAGCGGCTCTACGTGACGAAGATCGATGCCGCGACCGGGACGGTCGAGGTCGACCGCGAGGGCGCGCTGTTCCGCCGCGACGCCCGGATCGCGCGCGTCTCCTACACGTCCGGAGCCGACCCGGCGGGCCCGCTCGCCGTCCGGGGGAAGATCCGCTACCTGCACGAGCCCGCGCCGGCGGTTCTCACGCCGCTCGAGGACGGTCTCGCCGATGTCCGCTTCGACGCGCCTCAGCGCGCCATGACTCCCGGTCAGTCGCTCGTCCTCTACGAAGACGACCGGGTCGTCGCGGGGGGCCTGATCGAGCAGGTCGGGTGAACGCCCCCCCGCACCGAAACCGCCTCGCCAACGAGAAGAGCCCCTACCTTCTCCAGCACGCCTCGAACCCCGTCGACTGGCATCCCTGGGGCGAGGCGGCGTTCGAGATCGCCCGCCGCGAGGATCGGCCCATCTTTCTCTCCATCGGGTACTCGACGTGCCACTGGTGCCATGTCATGGAGCGGGAGTCGTTCGAGCAGGAAGACGTCGCCCGGATCCTGAACCAGCATTTCGTGCCGGTCAAAGTCGACCGCGAGGAGCGGCCGGACGTCGACCAGATCTACATGACCGTCTGCCAGGCGCTGACCGGGAGCGGAGGGTGGCCGCTTACCTTGATTCTCACCCCCGATCGGCGGCCCTTCTTCGCGGGGACGTACTTTCCCCCCGAGGCGCGCTTCGGCCGGCCCGGGCTGAAGGAGGTTCTCTACCAGGTCGTCAGTGCGTGGGAGCAGCAGCGGGACCGCGTGTCGGAGGCGGCGGAGCGGATCACCCAGGGGATCCAGCCCCAGTTCGCGGGGAGCCCCGGCGGGGCGCTGGGCGCCGAGGCCCTCCGCCTCGCCTTCGATCAGCTCGCGTCGCGCTTTGACGAATCGCACGGCGGCTTCGGCGTCGCGCCGAAGTTTCCGACCCCGCACGTCCTCACGTTTCTTCTCCGCTTCTGGCTCCGCGCCGGAGCGCAGCGCGCGCTCGAGATGGTGGAGACGACACTTCAGGCGATGCGGCGCGGCGGCGTCTTCGATCACGTGGGATTCGGGTTCCACCGATACTCCACCGATCGCGAGTGGCTCGTCCCGCATTTCGAGAAGATGCTCTACGACCAGGCGCTCTTGATGATCGCCTACGTCGAGGCGTACCAGGCGACGCGGAACCCGGTCTACGGGGCGGTCGCGAAGGAGATCGCCACGTACGTTCTGCGCGACATGACCTCCCCGGAGGGGGCGTTCTATTCGGCGGAGGACGCCGACAGCGAGGGCGAAGAGGGGAAGTTCTACGTGTGGCGGCGGTCCGAGATCGAGACGATCCTGGGCGCCGACGAAGCCGCGCTCTACTGCCGCGCGTATCAGATCGAGGCAGAGGGGAACTGGCGGGACGAGGCGAGCGGCCGCGTCCCGGGAACGAACATCCCGCACCTGGATGAGAATCCCGCCGCCATCGCGAAGGAGCTTGAGATCGAGCCCGTGGAGCTGGCGCGCAGGCTCGAATCGGCGAGACAGAAGGTCTTCGAGGCTCGAGAGCGACGGGTCCGTCCGCACAAGGACGATAAGATCCTGACCTCGTGGAACGGCCTCATGATCGTCGCGCTCGCCAAGGGGGCGCAGGCCTTCGACGATCCGTCCTACGCGGAGGCGGCGGGGCGCGCCCTCGATTTCCTCTCCGCGAAGCTCGTGCGCGAGGACGGCCGGCTCCTCGCTCGTTTCCGGGACGGCGAGGCGGCCCACCCGGCCTACCTCGACGACTACGCCTTCCTGGCGTGGGGGCTGCTCGAGCTGTACGAGGCCACGTTCGCCGCCCGCCACCTCGACGCGGCGCTCCGGCTGGTTCGCGAGATGGAGCGGCTCTTCCGCGATCCCCAGGCCGGGGGCTATTTCTTCACGGGTGAAGACGGCGAGGCGCTTCTGGCCCGCGCGAAGGAGATCTACGACGGCGCCGCGCCCTCGGGGAATTCGGTCGCCGCGCTCGTGCTCCTCCGCCTCAGCCGCGTCACGGGGGATACGGGGCTCGAGCGGAGCGCCGCGGCGGTCTTCCAGGCGTTCTCCGGCGCTACGGCGCGCGTGCCGACCGCGCACGCCCAGCTTCTCTCGGCGCTCGATTTCGCCCTCGGGCCGACGCGTGAGATCGTGATCGTGGGGGAGAGGGCCGACGTGGAAGCGCGCTCCATGGCGGGCGAGGTGGCGCGGCGGTTCCTGCCGCGGAAGGTGATCCTATGGAACGCGCCGGACGAGGCCAAGACGCTCCACCGGCTCGCGCCGTTCGTGAAATCGCAGACGCCGGTCGCGGGCGCTTCCGCGGCCTACCTGTGCGAGAACTACGCCTGCCGCGCGCCGGTCACGAGCGCCGCCGAGCTCGCCCTGCTCCTCGACGCTCCGATTCCAACAGCTGCTTCTTGATCCCAAGCCCCCAGGCGTAGCCGCCCAGGGCGCCACCCTCACGCACCACACGGTGGCAGGGGATGACGATCCCCACCGGATTCGTCGCGCAGGCGCGCCCCACGGCGCGGGCCGCTTGGGGCGCACCGATCGACCGCGCGACCTCCCGGTACGTGCGCGTCTCCCCGTACGGAATCGATCGGAGCGCTTCGTAGACACGCCACTGAAACGCGGTCGCGCGCACGTCGATCGGCACGTCGAGCTCGGGCGCGCGGCCTTCGAGGTGCCGGGTGAGCCGCTTGACCCATTCCGCCAAGCCCTCCCGGTCGCGCTCGATGGTCGCGGTCGGAAACTCGCGTCCGAGCTCCTTCGCCATCGCGTTCTCCGACGCTCCGATTCGCACGCTGCAGATCCCTCGCTCCGTGGCCGCGACCAGCACCCGGCCGATCGGCGTGTCGGCGACGGCGTACCGGATCCGCGCCCCGCGCCCTCCATCCCGGTAGGCGCCCGGGGTCATGCCCAGGCGCTGCGTCGAGGTCTCGTAGAGCCTGCTGCTCGAGCCGTATCCCGCTTCGTAAAGAGCCATGGTGACGGAGTCCTTTCCCTGGAGCCGCTGCTTGAGCCGTCCGAGCCGAAGCGCGTCGGCATATTGTCGGGGGGAGATTCCAATCGCCCGTTTGAAGGTCCGCTGCAGGTGATGCGGGCTCACGCCGACCTCCCGCGCGAGCGCGGTCAGCGTGACCCGCTCCTCGGGACGCTCCACCAGGATCCGGCATACCTGCCGGACCATGTCGGCGTGGGGGTTGGGCCGGCCTCCCTCCCTCGGCCTGCAACGCAGGCAGGCGCGGAAGCCCGCGTGCTCGGCCTCCTCCGGCGCCCCGAAGAAGCGGACGTTCTCCCGCTTGGGTCGCCGCGCCGGGCAGGACGGGCGGCAATAGATCCCCGTGGTCAGGACGCCCGTGACGAAGATCCCATCGAGGTTCGCGTCCCTCGCCAGGACCGCCCGCCAGCGGATCTCGTCCGTGGAGATCGGGATCTCGGTCCGAACCGCCTTGGCACCAACCACGCGTGAGCTCATGACGTAAAGGCTAGTGCGCAGGCGTGGAAGCGTCTATCCGATCCTTGCTGCCAATTCAGGATTTTCGGGGGGTCGTTTCCGGGGCAGGGAGGCGATAGCGAGCGGAATAGACTCCGAGGCAATGATCCTGGACGACGCGGATGCCGGCCTCCGCGAGCGTTTGGGCCGCGGCGTCGTTCTTGATTCCGGATTGCATCCAGACCACAGCGGGGCGCTTTTCCGGCGGGAGCGCGAGGATCTCATCCGCGAGGGCCGGGATCGCATCCGGCCGGCGAAATATGTCGATAATATCGACGCGCTCGGGGACCGAGGCCAGATCGGGATAGACCCGCTCCCCCAGCACGGTCTGGAACTTGGGGTTCACGGGGAAGATCCGTATCCCCCGCGACTGCAATATCATCGGAATATGGTACGCGGGCGCGTCGGGATCGGTCCCGTCCTTGATCCCGACCACGGCCACCGTCTTCGCGGATCGGACGATCGATTTCAACTCTTCCTCGGATTCGACGATCAGCGGCGAGAGCATGACGGAATCGTACGCGCCGTCTGGGCCCGGGGCAAGGGCGGTGGTAGAATCCGCGGCCTTGAGGAGGTGGGGATGGTGAATCTCTCGAAGGTCCAAAGGGGAGGAAATTCCATGAGGAAGCTGCTCGCATTGATTCTCGTTCTCGCCGCGACGCCGTGCTTCGCCGTCGAGGAGCACATGCCCGCGGTGAAGACGCCGGCCTCGTTCGACGCGCTCAAAGCTTTGGTCGGAGAATGGCGGGAGGTGGGGAAGGGAGAGAAGGGGACGGTCGTCAGCTACGAGCTGGTCGCCGGCGGCTCAGCGCTGCTCGAGCGGATGGACCCGGGCACGGACCATTCCATGGTGTCGGTCTACCATCCGGACGGCGACAAGGTGATGATGACCCACTACTGCGCCGAGGGAAATCAGCCGCGGATGCGGGGTGAGGGCGACGCCAAGTCGCTGAACTTCACGATGTTCGACATCACGAACTTGCCTGCCGTCTCGGCCGGTCACATGGAGGGACTGACGCTCACGTTCAAGGACAAGGACCATCTGGTCCAGGAGTGGCGCCACAAGATGGGAGACAAGGTCGAGGTGCACAAGTTCGACCTGGAGCGGAAGAAGGCTTCGTAGCTTCCGGTAGAGACCTTCGAAGCGGGCGGAAGCAGGATCTCGGGGCGCCGTGCCGCGGCGCCCCATTTTATTTCGTCGTCACCGGCGCCGGCTCTCCGCGCGCCGTCCTGAGCCACTGGGCCGCGCCCGCGTGGCGCGGGTTGGCCCGCAGGGCCGCCTCCCAGGCCTCGATCGCCTTCTGATTCTGCGACTGAACCCAGTAGATTGCCCCCGCCGTGTATTCGATCTCCGCCAGGTCTTCCATCGTCGCGTCCGTGAGGTCGGTGTAGGCGGCCCCGTGTTTGTGCGCGATCTCCAGTGCCCTCTCGATCTCCCGCTGCGCCTCTGGGTACCGGTGCGTGTCGTAGTAGACCGCGGCGAGACCTTGATGGGAGACGATATTCTCGACCGCCGACGCCTGCCTGTATAGCCGCTCGGCATCCGCCCAACGCTTCTCGATCATCATGGCCTGGGCCAGGTTGTTCCGGACGCGGTAGTCCTTGCTCCGGGCGATGGCGTATTTCCAGAGCGGCTCCGATCCAGCCCAGGCGCGGTCGTACTCGATCGTCCTGTAGGCGAACAGCGTGAGCGGCAGGGCGGTCAGGATCGCCGTGACGCCCGCGCGCAACCGAATGGATTCCATCCGACGGCCCACCGCCACGATTCCCGCCGCGAGCAGCCAGCAGAAGCCAAGCGACGGGCCGTAGAGGTACCGGTCCGCCATGTAGGTCACGAGCGGGAAGAGGATCGCCGGCAGGAGAAGGGCCAGCACCCAGCCCGCGCCCAGGCCCAGCGCATCCCACCTCCGGCGATGGGCGATCCAGAGGACCGCGGGGAGCACGAGGATCCCCGCAAGGTTCGCCGCCACGGAGGCGAGGCCGGACGCGAATTCGGGCGTGTCGTAGACAGGCCTCCCGCTCGGGATTCCGGTCAGGAGCGCCAGGTAGTTCCAGACCGCGTGTCCCTTGACCATGAGGTAGGGGATCGGATCCTGGGCGTAGGCGGCCTTGGCCTTCACCTGGACGAGCGTGTTGATCCTCACCAGCACCAGGCCGATCAGCGCGTAGGGAATCTTGTTCGCGATCGCCGCCTTCCAGGGAATCCGCCGCCGGCCGGCCCGAGGGAACCAATCCAGGACGAGGAGGAAGAGCGGGAGGGCCACGATGCTGACCTTCGAGAGGAGGCCCAGCGTGAAACAGCCGATCGAGGCGGCGTAGGCGCCGCGTCCCAGCGATCGAGAGCCGGTGGCGCGATGGTAGAAGAGGACCGTCAAGAGAAGGAAGGCGGTGGAGAGGAGATCCTTCCGGATCGAGATCCAGGCGACCGCCTCCACGTGGGAAGGATGAACGGCGAAGAGGAGCGCCGCGAGAAACGCGAGAAGAAAATTGGCGAAGAGCCGCCGCGTGACGAAGAGGGCCAGGATCGCGTTCAGGCCGTTCAGGAGCACCGACTGGAGGTGGTATCCGAACGGATTCAGGCCCCAGAGGGTGTAGTCCACCATGTACGAGACGAGGTGGAGCGGGAGATAGTTCGCGAAGTAGGGCTTCGTGAATACGTAGATGAGATTCTCGCGCGACAATCCGCGGATCCACGGGTTGTCGACGACATAGGTGGGATCGTCCCAGCTCGTGAGAAACCCGTAGTGAAGCGTCTTTAGATTTACCAGGATGGCCGCCGCGAACACGGCAAGGAAGGCGGCCGCCTGGAGCAGAAGCGGCGTGCTCTCGGCCGGTCGCAGTGCTTCCGGCGCCGGCCTGGCGCTCCGGCGCCGCCTCCGAAATCGGCGCTCCTGCCGGGTGAGCATTCGGCGGGCTATGTCTTCGGGTTGGCGCCCTCGACGGACGCCGCGGCCAGGGGTTCGATCTGGAGCCTGCGGCCGTTCCGCTCGAACAACGGGATTCGCCGAATTCCGGCGCGGTGGAGCCAGAGCTTCAAGCAAACCCCGAGCACGCCGAGCCCGTACCGCGTGGCGCGCGGGAACGAGATGCTCGACGCCTCGTCGAAGTACCGGGTGGGGCAGCTCACCTCGCCGATCGAGTAGTCGAAGGCGATCACCTGCGCCAACATCTCGTTGTCGAACACGAAATCGTCCGAATTCTCATCGAGGGGGAGCGTCTCGAGGACGGTGCGGCTGAACGCCCGATACCCGGTGTGATATTCGGAGAGCTTGCGGCCCGTGACGGCGTTCTGGGTGAGCGTGAGCACTCGATTCGCGATGTACTTGTACCGCGGCATCCCGCCGCGGAGCGCGCCCCCGCCGAGGATCCGCGAGCCCAGCACGACGTCGTAGAGGCCGATGGCCACCATCGACGCCATCGCGGTCACGAGCGCGGGCGTGTACTGGTAGTCGGGGTGCACCATGATGACGACGTCGGCGCCGCGCTGGAGCGCGTTCCGGTAGCAGGTCTTCTGGTTCCCGCCGTAGCCCAGGTTCTTGGGATGGACGATCGGGATAATTCCGAGCTCCCGGGCGAGGCGGGACGTGTCGTCCTGGCTCGCGTCGTCGACAAGGATCACGTCGTCGACCACCTCTCGGGGAAGCTCGGAGTAGGTCTTTTGAAGGGTCCGGGCCGCGTTGTACGCGGGCAGGACGACGATGACTCGCTTTCCATGGATCACGGCGCAGAGTATACGGTGGGGGTCATTCCCGCCTCAACCGGCCCCGGTCCACCTTGCCCAGGTGGGTCCGGGGGAGGGTCTCCACGAAGATCACTTCGCGGGGATGCTTGTAAGGCTCCAGCCGGTCGCGCACGAACGCCCGGAGCTCCTCGTCCAGGCCCGCACGGCGGGCACGAGGCACCACGTAGGCGCGGGGCTTCACGAGCCCGTTCGGGTCTGTCGCGCCGACGACCGCCGCCTCGGTCACCTCCGGGTGCTGGAGGAGGCATCCCTCGACTTCTTGAGGCGCGAGCCACTTTCCGGACACCTTGAGCATTTCGTCCCCGCGGCCGCAGTAGGTCACATAGCCGTCGGCGTCCTTCCGGATGAGATCGCCGGAGACGTACCACTCGCCCCGGAAGGCACGCGCCGTGGCCTCCATCTGCTGCCAGTAGCCTATGGCGCGCGAGTCGCCGCGCACCCAGAGCCACCCGGTCTCGCCTGCCTCGAGCTCCCGCCCCTCGTCGTCGCACACCTTCACCTCGAACCCCGGCACGACCGTGCCCAGGGTCCCGGGTCGTGCCGCGCCCGGCCGATTCGAGATGAAAATGTGCCACATCTCGGCCGTGCCGAGCCCGTCCAGGAGCTCGACGCCGAATGTCTTTCTCCAACGCTCATGAAGCTCGACCGGGAGCGCCTCTCCCGCCGAGGTGCAGATCCGGATCGAGGACAGGTCCTGCTTCGTGGCGTCCGGGTGCGAGGCCATCTTGTGGATCATGGTCGGCACGTTGATCAGAACGGTGGGGCGAAATTTCCGGATCCGCTCGAAGAGAACCTCCGCGCTCGGCGGCTCGGGGAAGAGGGCGGCCGCCCCGCCCGCCGAGAACGGGAAGAAGAGGTTCGAGCCGGTCGCATAGCCGAAGTAGAGCTTGGGCACCGAGAGCGTGATGTCGGTCTCCGTGTAGCCGATGACGCCCTTCGCGTAGCACTCGGTGGTGTTGGCGAACGAGCGGTGCGTCTGGACCACCGCTTTGGGGCGTCCCGTCGTGCCTCCCGAAAAGAGCCAGATCGCGGGGTCGTCGCGGTGGGACGGATGCGCCTCGAGGGAGGGCGGCGCGCCGGCCAGGCACCGGTCGAGCTCCTCCTCGCCCACGGCAAGGATCGCCTTCACCGAGGCCCCATCGCGGGCGGCGGCTCGAAACGCGGCCGCGGTCTCGCGGTGGGTCACGACGACGCGCGCTCTCGAATACGCCAGGATGTACTCGATCTCGGGTCCGGGGAGCGCCGGATTCACCATCACGACCACCGCGCCGGCCTTGAGCGTCCCGAAGAGCGCCCCGACGTACTCCACGCCGTCCGGCAGGGCGATCACCACCCGGTGCTCCGGCTCGACCCCGGCCGCGTGGAGCGCGCGGCCGAAGCGGTTGGCCAGCGACTGGACGGCGGAATAGGAATGCGTCCCGGCATCCGTGTGGAGGGCGGCGCGCGCGCCACGGCCCTCCCGGACGCGGGCGTCGAGGAAATAGTCGGCGATGTTCAAGCGTTCCGGCGGCTCGTAGGTCATGATAAGTTGAAGGGGCGCCGCCCCATGATGTACGCCCGCCGGGCGGGTAGCAACACCGGACTGACGGGAGATCTGGACGATGGCGATCCGCGAGCTGGCCGAGATGACGTGGGAAGAGGCACGGGACCTCGACCGTAGCCGGACGGTGGCCATCCTCCCGGTGGGGGCGATCGAAGCGCACGGACCCCATCTTCCGCTCGGGACGGACGTCATCATCGCCCAGGCCATGGCCGGGTCCGGGGCGGCGCGCATCGCGGCCCAGGGCAAGTCGGTCGTGATCCTGCCGCCGCTTCCGTTCACCGCCGCTCCGTTCGGCGCCGGCTTTGCGGGGACCCTCTCGGTGACGCCCTCGACGGTGACCGCGCTGTTGCTGGATCTGGCGAGGGAGCTGACCCGCCAAGGCTTCGCCGCGCTGGCCATCGCCAACGCCCATCTCGATCCGGCGCACCGGGACGCGCTCGCGGCCGCGGACCTCACCGCCCGCAAGGAGGGTCTCCTCCCGGTGGTCTGCCCCGACATCACCCAGAAGCCATGGGTATCAAGGCTGACCGAGGAGTTCAAGGGCGGGGCGTGCCACGCCGGGCGGTACGAGGGCTCGATCGTCCTCGCCGCCCGCCCCGAGCTGGTGCGGGACGACGTGCGGAGAGCCCTGCCGGCGAATCCGGCCTCTCTCTCCCACGCGATCCGGGACGGAAAGCGCACGTTCGAGGAAGCGGGAGGCCCGCGCGCCTATTTCGGCTGGCCGGCCGATGCGACGGTCGAGGAAGGGCGGTCGAGCGTCGAGACGCTCGGAGCGGTCCTGGCCGAGGCGGTCCTGGGCGCCCTCGCCCCTGGGAGGGCCGCGTGACGTCGGGCCCGCTCGACGGGCGCGGCGCGGTGGTGACCGGCGGCGGACGCGGGATCGGCGCCGCCGTCGCGCGTGCCTTGGCGGAAGCGGGAGCCCAAGTGGTCGTCGCCGCGAGAACGGCCGGTGACGTCGAGAAGGTCGCCGCAGCGCTGCGCGAGCGCGGAGGACGCGCGCACGCCGTCGCCTACGACGTGACCGATGAGGAGAGCGTCAAGCGCCTGGGGGAGGCGGCCCGGTACCACCTCGGCGCGGTCGACATTCTCGTGAACAACGCGGGAGCCTCGGCCTCCGCGCCCCTCCACAAGACCACGCTCGAGGAATGGAACCGGATGCTCCTCGCGAACGCCACGGCCACGTTTCTTGTCACCCGCGAGTTCACGCCCGCCATGGTGGAGCGGCGGTGGGGCCGCGTGGTCAACGTCGCGTCGGTCGCCGGGCTCGAGGGCGCCAAGTACATCGCGCACTACAGCGCGGCGAAGCACGCCGTCGTGGGATTCACGCGCTCGATCGCGGTCGAGCTCGCGTCGTCCGGGGTCACCGCGAACGCTATCTGCCCCGGCTACGTGGACACCCAGATGACCGACCGCACGCTCGCGATCGTCGAATCCCGCGCCGGCCTCTCGCACGATATGGCGCTCGCCGCGGTCCTCGCGACGACGGGCCAGGATCGCCTCATCACCCCGGAAGAGGTGGCGGCATCGGTCCTCGCGCTCTGCATGGAGGACACGGGCGGCGTGACCGGCCAGGCGATCCTGCTCCGTGGGGGCGTCCGCACCCCGTGACATTCGAGATCTTCAATCCTCGAGAACTGGGCGAGCCGAGGGGCTGGAACAACGGGCTCCTCGCCCCGAACGGGGGGCGTCTCCTCTTCGTCGCGGGCCAGTCCGGATGGGAGACCGGCGCGCCGGGAGAGGCGCCGGGCTTCGTGGAGCAGTTCGCGCGGGCGCTCGACAAGGTGCTCCTGGTCGTGCGGGACGCGGGAGGCCAGGCGGTCGACGTCGCGCGGGTCACGATCTACGTGACCGATCTCTCGGCCTACCGCGCGAGCACGAAGCCGCTCGGCGAGGCGTGGCGCGCGCGGATGGGAAACCACTATCCCGCCGTCGCGATGCTCGAGGTCAAAGGGCTCGTCGATCGCGGAGCGGTCGTCGAGATCGAGGCCACCGCGGTCCTCACGGGAAGCCGGTAGGGTGCCGCTCTCGCCTCGATCGTTCCTCTACAAGCTGGATGCCCCGACCGGTGTCGCGACGATCACCCTCAATCGCCCCGAGCGCCTCAACGCGCTCACGTTCGAGGTCTATGCCGAGCTCCGGGACACCTTCGCGGCGCTCGACACCGAGCCCGGCGTGCGCGCGATCGTGCTCACCGGCGCGGGCCGCGCGTTCTGCTCGGGCGGGGACGTGGAGGATATTATCGGGGCGCTCTTCGCGCGGGACCGGGCGGGTCTCCGCGAATTCACGACGATGACCTGCGATCTCATCCGAAATATCCGCCGCGTGGGCCGCCCGGTGGTCGCGGCGCTCAACGGCACGGTGGCCGGCGCCGGGGCGGTGATCGCGGCCGCCTGCGACATGCGCGTCGCGGCGGAGTCGGCGAAGATCGCCTTCCTCTTCGTGCGCGTAGGGCTTTCGGGCGCCGACATGGGCGCCTCCTGGCTCCTCCCGCGCCTCGTGGGGCTGGGCCGCGCGACGGAGCTCTTGATGACCGGCGACTTCATCGACGCGAAGCGCGCCTATGAGATCGGGCTCTACCAGCGCGTCGTCGCCCAGGAGCAGGTGTTCCCCGAAGCGGTCGCGCTCGCCGAGAAGCTCGCGCGCGGCCCCTCGCCGGCCCTCGCCGTCACGAAGCGGGCCCTCGACCTCGAGGCCACACTCAGTCTGGAGGAAGCGCTTCGCTTCGAGGCCGACGCGCAGGCCGAGCTGATGGAGCACGCCAACTTCCGCGAAGCGTACGAAGCCTTCCGCGCGAAACGGGAGCCGAAGTTCCGCTGATGAAGATCCCCGACCCGCGGCCGATCCGCGCCTTCCTCGAGGACCGGCACGCTGCCTTCGCCAGGGAAATCGGCACGTTCGCGTCGAAGGAGCTCGCGCCCCTGCTCCCGCCGGTCGACGACGCCGCGGCGAGGCGGGACGCGCGCGCCATCCTGGCCCGGCTCGGCGCCGGCGGATGGCTCGAGCCGATCCGGCGTCAGGACTGGCGGAGCTGCTCCCTCGTCCGCGAGGCGCTGGCCGCCGCCTCCCCGCTCGCGGACGCGGTCTTCGCGCTCCAGGGTCTCGGGACCGTGCCGATTCTCCTCGCGGACAACGCCACGATGCGGGAGCGGTGGGTCGCGGACGCCGTGGCCGGCGGCGCGATGGCCGCCTTCGCCATGACGGAGCGGGAGGCGGGGTCGGACATCGCGGCGATCGCGACGGTGGCGCGGCGGGACGGCCAGAGCTACATCCTGAACGGCGCGAAGGCCTTCATCTCGAACGCCGGGATCGCGGATTTCTACGTCACGTTCGCGTCCACCGACCCGGCGGCGGGCGGGAAGGGGATCTCCTGCTTCGTCGTGCCCGCCGATTCTCCCGGACTCCGGTTCGTGGGACCCCAGGTCATGTCGGCCCCGCATCCGCTCGGGGAGATCGCGTTCGAGGATTGCCGTGTACCCGCCTCGAACCGGCTCGGCGAGGAGGGGCGTGGGTTCGCGCTCGGCCTGAAGACGCTCGATCGCCTGCGGGCGACGGTGGGCGCCGCGGCCTGCGGCATGGCGGCACGGGCGCTGCACGAGGCGCTGGATCACGCGCGGGGCCGCCGGCAATTCGGAAAGCCGCTCGCCGAATTCCAGCTCGTCCAGGAGAAATTGGCCCGGATGGCGACGGATCTCTCGGCCGCGCGCCTCCTCGTCTACCGCGCCGCCTGGGCCGCGGACGGGGGAGCCGAGCGCGTCACGCTGGAAGCCGCGATGGCGAAGGCGTTCGCCACCGAAGCGGCGCAGCGCATCGTCGACGACGCGGTCCAGATCCTGGGCGGCGCCGGCGTCCTGGCGTCGCACCCCGTCGATCGGCTCTATCGCGCCGTCCGCGCGCTTCGGATCTACGAAGGGACGACCGAGATCCAGCACCTCGTCATCGCGGGCCAGATCACGCAGGACGGGGAGTCGTGAGGGTCGTGAGCGTCGGGGGCGGACCCGCCGGCCTCTTCTTCGCGATCCTCCTCAAGAAGCTCGACCCGCGCCACGAGGTCGAGGTCTACGAGCGGAACCGCCTCGACGACACCTTCGGCTTCGGCGTCGTCTTCTCGGACGCCACCGAGGAGGCCCTGGCGCACGGGGATCGGGAGACCGTCTCCGCCATGGCGGCGGCGAGCCACCGCTGGGACGACATCGAGATCCACTACCGCGGCACCACGCTCACGTCCACCGGGCACGGCTTCTCCGGCCTGTCGCGGAAGGCGCTCCTCAAGATCCTGGCAGACCGGTGCCGGGCCCTGGGCGTGCGTCTCTGCTTCGAGCGCGAGATCGTAGACCCGGAAGAGGTGCGCGGCGCAGACCTCGTCCTCGCCGCCGACGGGGCCAACTCCGTCGTGCGGGAGCGCTACCGCGATCAATTCCGGCCGGCCGTGGACGTGCGGCCGAACCGGTTCGCGTGGTTCGGCACGACGAAGCCGTTTCCGGCCTTCACCTTCTATTTCAAGCACGACCCCCACGGCCTCTGGCGGGTCCACGCCTACCAGTACGACCGCACGCACTCGACCTTCATCGTCGAGGCCCGCGAGGAGACGTGGCGCGCCGCCGGGATGGAGCGCGCGACCGAGCAGGAGACCATCGCCCTTTGCGAGCGGCTCTTCGCCGATGAGCTCCAGGGGCATCGGCTGCTCTCCAATCGCTCGATCTGGCGGAGCTTTCCCACGATTCGAAACGAGCGGTGGCGTCACGAGAACGTCGTGCTTCTCGGAGACGCCGCCCACACGGCCCACTTCTCGGTCGGCTCCGGAACCAAGCTGGCGATGGAGGATTCCATCGCGCTGGTAGAAGCGATTGGAGCGCACCGGGATCTCCCGGCGGCCCTCGACGCCTATGAGACGGCGAGGCGTCCGGCCGTGGAGAGCCTCCAGCGCGCGGCGCAGGCCAGCCTCCAGTGGTTCGAGGACACCGAGCGCTACATGGAGCTGGATCCGCTCCAGTTCTCGTTCGCTTTGTTGACCCGAAGCCTCCGGGTAACGCATCAAAATTTGAAGGCGCGCGACCCCAAGTTCGTCGCCCGCGTGGACGGCTGGTTCGCGGGGCAGGCAGCCCGGCAGTCGGGCGCTCCACTGCCCGCACCCGCTCTCGCTGGGCACGCGATCGCCGCCTCCGCCGCGCCCGCCCCGCCACCACCGCTCTTCACCCCGTTCCGGCTGCGCGACCTCGTGCTCCCGAACCGCGTCGTGGTCTCTCCCATGTGCCAGTACTCGGCGGAGGACGGCACCCCGAATGATTGGCACCTCGTGCATCTGGGTTCCCGCGCGATGGGGGGCGCGGGGCTGGTCTTCGCGGAGATGACCAACGTGAGCTCCGAGGGACGGATCTCGCCCGGCTGCACCGGGCTCTACAAGCCGGAGCACGCGGCGGCGTGGGGGCGCATCGTGAAGTTCGTTCACGGGACGACCCCGGCCAAGATCGCGATCCAGCTCGGACACGCCGGGCGGAAGGCGTCGACCCGGCGCTCCTGGGAGGGGGACAACGAGCCGCTCCCCGGGGGAAACTGGCCCATCGTCGCGCCCTCCGCGATCGCCTACTATCCGCACAGCCAGGTACCCAAGGAGATGACGCGCGGCGACATGGACGCCGCGATCGCCGACTACGCCCGCGCGACCCGGCTCGCGATGGAGGCCGGCTTCGACATGCTCGAGATCCACATGGCGCACGGCTACCTCCTCGCAAGCTTCATCTCGCCGCTCACGAACCGGCGAAACGACGCGTACGGAGGCCCGCTCGAGAACCGCATGCGCTTTCCGCTCGAGATCTTCGACGCGGTCCGGGCCGCATGGCCCAAGGAACGGCCGATGTCGGCGCGCATCTCCGCCGTCGACTGGTACCCTGGCGGCCACGGGCCGGAGGACGCGGTGGGGGTCGCTCGGATGCTGAAGGCGCACGGCTGCGACATCATCGACGTCTCGGCGGGACAGACGGTGCCGGACCAGCGGCCGGTATACGGGCGGCTCTTCCAGACTCCGTTCGCCGACCGGATTCGCCACGAGGTGGGGATCGCGACCATGGCTGTCGGCAATATCTCGTCGTACGCGGACGTGAACACGATTCTCGCGGCGGGGCGCGCCGATCTCTGTCTCCTGGCGCGCGCCCACCTGTGGGACCCGTATTGGACGCGCCACGCGGCCCACGAGCTGGGATATCCCCTGCGCTGGCCCGACCCGTACGAGTCGCTCAACACCTACAAGCCGCGATTCACCTGAGGAGCATGCCGATGCCGGTCACCTACTCCAGCTACCTGAAGCTCGACGAGCTCCTCTCGCTCCAACAGCCGATCTCGGACGGACCCGAGCACGACGAGACGCTCTTCATCGTCATCCATCAGGTCTACGAGCTCTGGTTCAAGGAGCTGTTGCACGAGATCGACTATCTCAAGGTGCTTCTGGAGAAGCGCGACACGCCCCGCGCCCTTCATACCCTGAAGCGCGTGCTCACGATCCTGAAGGTGGTGGTCGCCCAGATCGACGTGCTCGAGACCATGACCCCGCTCGAGTTCCTCTCGTTCCGGGAGCGGCTCGAGTCGGGGAGCGGGTTCCAATCGTTCCAATTTCGGGAGCTCGAGTTCGTGCTCGGCATGAAGAACGCCGCCGCGCTCGAGCGTTATCCGAAGGAAAGCCCGGCCCGGCGCCGCCTGGAGGGCCGTCTCGCAGAGCCCACCCTGTGGGACGCGTTCCTCCGCTTCCTCGGAGCGTCGGGATACAAGGTCCCGCCCGCCCTCCTGAAGCGCGACGTGCGCGAGCCCATTCCCTCCGACCCCGAGCTCCGGCCCGTCCTCATCGACGTCTACCGGCGCGATTCGACCGTGGCCTCGCTCTGCGAGCGGCTCGTGGACCTCGACGAGGGATTCCAGGAATGGCGCTACCGCCACGTGAAGATGGTCCAGCGCACGATCGGAACGAAGCACGGAACGGGTGGGTCCCAGGGGGCGGAGTATCTGATGACCACGCTCAACAAGCCGTTCTTTCCCGACCTCTGGGCGATCCGGACGGATCTCTAGGAGCGCGGCGCATGCCCACACTCGCGGACCTCGTAAAGAGCCCCAACCCTCTCGCCGCGCACTACTCGCGATTCCGGGTCACGGAGCGCATCCTCCTCACGGGGCATTCGCATCAGGCGTGGCCCGACGTCGCGTTCGAGGGACAGATCGATGCTTGGGTCGAGGCCGCCGAGCAGGTCGACGACAAGTGGTCGCGGGCCGGGGAGAAGGCGAGCCGGGTGCGGCGCGGCTACGCGCGGCTCCTCGGGGCCGCCGAGGGCGAGATCGCTCTCGGGCAGAACACACACGAGCTTTTAACCCGCTTCCTGTCGGCCCTGCCGCTTCGGGAGCGGCCGCGCCTCGTGACCACCGACGGGGAGTTCCACGCGCTCCGCCGGCAACTCGATCGCCTGGCGGAAGAGGGCGTCATCGAGGTCGTGAAGGTCGCCTCCGCCCCCGCCGACTCCATCGCGGAGCGGCTGCGCGCGGCCGTGAACTTGAAGACGGCCGCGGTTCTCGCGTCATCCGTGCTGTTCGGGAACGCGCACATCGTGCCCGGCCTCAGCAGCGTGCTCGAAGCCTGCCGCAAGGCGGGCGCCGAGCTGATGGTCGACGCCTACCACCACCTGAACATCGTTCCGTTCTCGTTGAAGGGGGAGGGCCTTCAAGACGCGTTCGTAGTCGGGGGCGGCTACAAGTATTGCCAGCTCGGAGAAGGGAACGCCTACCTGCGCGTTCCGCCGCACGGGGAGAATCTCCGTCCGGTTCTCACGGGCTGGTTCAGCGAGTTCGCGCGGCTCTCGGAGCGCCCGGGCGGCCGGACCCCCTACGGCGCCGGGCCGGCGCGGTGGGCGGGCGCGACGTACGATCCCACGAGCCACTATCGCGCCGCCCGCGTCTTCGATTTCTTCGAGGAGCAGGGGCTGACGCCGGAGCTTCTGCGTGGAGTGAGCCGCCACCAGGTCGGACTCTTGGCCGAGCGCTTCGACTCGCTCGGCCTCGATCCAGGCGTCGTCGACCGGGATCGCTCGGTTCCGCTCGAGAAGATCGGGGGATTTCTCTCGCTCCGGAGTCCGTATGCCCGTGAGCTTTACAAGGGATTGCACGATCGGGGCGTCCTGACCGACTACCGAGGCGACTTGCTCCGGGTGGGGCCCGCGCCCTATATTGCCGACGAGCAGCTCCGGGCGGCTATCGATGCGCTTGGGGAGGCGGCTCGAATGGAATCAACCAAAGGAGGATCAAGGTGAAATGGACTTCCCGCATCCTCATCCTCGCCATCCTGTTCGCGGCAATGTCCGGCTGCCAGAAGGGGCAGAAGGCCGCGGCCTCGAAGGAGGGGCGATCGAGCACGAGCGCGAAGGTCAAGAACGCCAGCGCTAAGCCCGCGGGGAAGACCGCGACATCCAAGAAGGAGAGCGCGAAATTGGCGTCCTCGAGCACGAAGTCCTCGAGCGCCAAGACCTCGAGCACGAAGTCCTCAAGCACGAAGTCGTCGAGCGCGAAGGCCGAGACCTCGCATGAGAAAGCCTCAAACCTCCACTTCACGCATCCGGGCGTCCTCACCATGTCCGACAACGGCAGGTCGTTCGACGTCAGGCAAGGCGAGGTGATCGTCGTGAAGCTGGATTCCAATCACTCGTCCGGATTCAGCTGGTCGCTGGGTGAGGATATCGGCGCCGTGGTGAAGCAGGATGGAAAGTCCGTCTACGCTCGCAACACGAGCAAGTCCGGGAAGATCCTGAGCGGCGGCAACGAGACTTGGCGCTTCCGCACGGTCGGGACGGGACGGGAAACCGTGAAGCTCGAGTACCGGCGCTCGTGGGAGCGGAACTTCCCCGATCGCACGTTTCGCTTCAGCCTGACGGTGCGATAGAGCCAGGTCTCGGCTGAGACCTCAGTGCGCGGGAGCGCCGCGGAGGGACGCGATCCCGGCGAGGATCGCCTGCCGCTCCGGGTGGTCCGGCGCGCGGCGTAGGGCCTCCTCCCAGTAGCCGATCGCCTCCTGGTTGTGGCCCAGCTTCTGCGCCGCCACGCCCAGCTGGACGAATACGTCGGGCATCGTGAATTGGCTACCCGAGAGGATGGGAAGCTCGCCCGCGGCGATCCGCTTGAAGAGCTGCATCGCCTCCGCGGGGTTTCCGCCCTGCACCAGGGCTCTCCCCAGGAAGAACGCTGACTTGGCCTCGTGCGGCGACTCGCTCTCGGCAAGTCGGAACCACTCCGCGGCCTTCGCATAGCGCCCCTTGTTGAGCTCGATGGTGCCGATGGCAAAGTGGGCATCCGTCGCGGGCTGGCCGGTCTGGCGGTATTTCTCGATCGCGCGCTGGAACGTCGCCTGCGAAGCCTCCTCGTTTCCCATTCGACTCTCCGCCGCGCCGATCCAGAGCGTCGCCATCGGCGCGATCCACGACCGGCCGTCCGAGATCGGCTGGAGGCGCCGTATCGCCTCCGTGAGCCGCCCCGCCTCGATGTCCTTCTGCGCCAAGGCCAGCTCCTTCTCCTCGGTGGAGCCGCTGCCGGACCGGCTCAGCATCGCGGAAATGCGTCCCGCCTCGGCCTCCTTGCCCTCAGCCTCATAGGCCCGCGTGAGGCTTACGATCGGGCCGGTGACCGCTGTGGGGAGGGTCGTCACCAGACCCAGCTCGCCCGACGTCACCGGTCCCGATCCGCCCAGATGGAGCGCCTTCCGTACGACGTCGCTCCACAATTCAACGCGGCTCGTCCAGAGGGAGGTCCGCATGACGGTCAGGTACGAATAGAGCCCGATCGCGAGCGCCGCCGCCACGGCGATCGCGTTCCGTAGCGGCCGAGAGGCGGCTCTCGCGCCTGCCCCGCGCAGCCTCCCGTAGAGGGGCGCCGCGACCGCGACGAGGGCCAACGAGGATCCAATCGTGGGGAACAGGAGATAGCGGTCGGCCATCCAGATCCGCAGCGTGAAAAACAGATTCATCACGGTTCCAAGAGGCAGCAGGAAGAGCGCGATCCCGAAAGCGGCGGCGGGTATCCGCCGGCGCAGGTAGAAGAAGCCCGCGGCAAGCAGAAGCGCCGCGATGATCCCCGCGAGGGCGATCGGGCCGATGGGCTGCCCCGCGATCGTGTAGAACGCCGAGAGCTGGATCGGAAGGAGCGAGCGGCCGACGTAGAGCGCCAGGATCTTCGCCAGCAGGGCGACTCGTCGTTCCCCGGTCATCGCCGTCTGGATGAGCGCGCTGTCCCGGTAAGATCGTCGCGATGGTCAGCGCGAGGAACGGCAGCTTGTCCAGGATCCGGCGGCGGGTGAGGCCGTCGGTAAAGCAGAGGTCGTAGGCCAGGAACGTCGCCGGGAGGACGACCGCGTAGCCCTTCGAGAGCATCGCGGCAGCCGTGAGGACGAAGGTGACCGCGTACGGCCCCAGACGAAATTCCGAAGCGGCGGCGTAGCGGGTGTACGAGTAGAGCGCCCACGCGTAGAAGACCAGGCAGACAACGTCCTTCCGCGAGGCCAGCCAGGCGACCGACTCCACGTGGATCGTGTGGGTCGCGAAGAGCGCCGCCGCCACGAAGGCGCCGGCGCGCCATTCCAAGATCCGCGAGAAGAGGAAATAGAGGCCCAGGACTCCGCCCAGGTAAAAGGCGAGCTGGGTGAGATGAAAGCCGGGCACCCACGTGCCCCATATCGCGCGATCGATCGCGAAGGTCAGGGTCGTGAGCGGGTGGAAGTTCGCGAAGAACGGCTCGGTCAGGATGCGCCAGATATTTCCCCACGAGAGATGCTCCACGCGGGCGTCCCGGAAGAAATAGACGTAGTCGTCCGAATCATGGATGGGCACCGCGAACGATCGCGCGTAGACCAGAGCGGTCAGGACGGCAAGGGCGACCGGGCCGAACCAGGGAAATCGGAAAGGACCGTGGCGCGGGCCGCCGGGTTTCCCCTTCGGGGCCGGCTTGGCGGTCCACTCGGCGGCGGCGCGCTTTCGGGGCGGGTGGGACATCCCCTCAGATTCTTCAGTCCGGGAGCGGTGGAGTCAAGGCGTTTTGGTCGGAACGGACTGGCGTTGACAGGCTTGGGCGGTGGGCGGCTCCTTTCGTATACTTTGGTGTAGCGATTGCCATCCCACCCCTCGTTGAGGATCCGAGACCGTGCCAGTGAAGTTCCGGGACTACTACGAGGTGCTCGGCGTGCCGCGCACGGCGAAGCCCGAGGAGATCAAGCGCGCCTATCGGAAGCTTGCGCGGAAGCACCATCCCGACCTTCAGCCTCCGGCTCAGCGCGCCAAGGCCTCGGAACGCTTCAAGGAGATCAACGAGGCCTACGAGGTACTGAGCGATCCGGAGAAGCGCGCCAAATATGACGCCCTCGGAGAGAACTGGAAGAGCGGGATGGATTTCGCGCAGGAGCCGAGCCCCGGGCGGAGCGCAGCTGGATCCGGCGGGCCGGCCGAGTGGGAGGATTTCGGCCAGTTCAGCGACTTCTTCAATTCCATTTTCGGCGGTTCCGCGGGACGCGCGGGAGGCGCGGGACGCGGCGGCGTTCGGTTTACGACGCCGGGGCGCGATGTCGAGGCGGAGCTGCCGCTGACGCTGGATGAGATGCTCCGCGGCGGCAAGCGCCGCATCACGCTGAACGGCGACCGCAGCCTCGACGTGGACATCCCCCTCGGAGTGCGCGACGGAACCGTGCTCCGCCTGGCGGGCCAGGGCGAGCCGGGCGCAGGGGGCGGCCCGGCGGGGGATCTCTTCCTTCGCGTGCGCCCGGTGCCGGACGCGCGCTACCGGGTCGCCGGCGACGATATCGAGATGGATCTTCCGCTCTGGCCGTGGCAGGCGCTGCTCGGCACGGAGGTCAGGATCGAGACGCCAGAAGGGCCGGTGAATCTCAAAGTGCCCCCTGGAACCCAGAGCGGCCGGCGCCTGCGCCTGCGCGGGCGAGGACTGCCGCGAAAGGGCAGCGCCCGCGGCGACTTTTACGCGGTCCCGACGATCGTGATCCCGGAGAATCCGAGCGCCGCGGAGCGGGAGGCGTACGAGGCCCTGAAGCGCGAGGCATCTGCGCCCGCCGATCGGCCGGCCCGCGGGTGACCTCGGGCGCGGCGCCGCGCGGATTGCAGGATGCACGCCCCGCCCGGTAGCGCGCGCGTAACACCATCCGCGCAGAATGATCGGACTGGGTTGAAATTCGGTAGCCCCTGGCTCGATCGAGCCAAAATCGCCGCCTCACACTAGATCTTCGCCGCCTCCCCGCTCCAACCGGCAAAACACTTCCCAATACCATGCGGCCGAACGGGTAGCACTGCCGATACCTTAGCCAGTCACCGTGATTCGGGGTGTGCGGCGAGTGCGTCCGGCGCTCGTAAGTCCCTTTGCAAAATCGTCACTAACGGGATGGCACATGCCTTGCTGCTTCTCATAGGGACGCAATAGGGAACAGAAGTTAGGTCGATTTGAGCCACCTGCCGGTGCAAACGCACGGTCGTGCGCGGCGCCCCGGCTAGTCAGTTTCCACGGAGGCACGGTGTCGGAACGCAACAGTCGAGGCTTCTCGCTCGTCGAGCTGGTGGTCGTGGTCACGATCATGGGGATCATGTTCGCGATCGGCGTTCCTTCCTATCTCACCTACCGGCGGTCCCAGGAACTGAGGGGCGCGGCGTCGAACATCGCGAGCCAGATCCGGCTCGCGCGGGCGACCGCGATCATGACCGGCCGGACGCAACGCTTTCATCTCTACAAGAGCTTCAACGGCTACGACTACCACGTGCACGACGACACCGGCCCGATCAAGTCGGGCTGGACCCTCCCCAATGGCATTACCTACGCCTGGGGGTCCGCTCTCGTGAGCGTGGACCTGGACAAAGACGGCCGCGCGTCGGCCCCACTCGATATCGAGCTCGTCCGCGAGGACGGGCAGCGCGACACCCTCTTCGTCCAGAAGTCGGGCATGGTGTTCATGCGATGAGACAGGAACGGCGGACTCTCTCGATGAAGAGGAACCCCGAACAGGGCGTGACGCTCTTGGAGACCCTCGTGGCGATGACCGTGCTGGCCATCGGCATCGTCGCGGTCGCGAAGGTGTTCCCGTCGATTACCGGGAGCCAGATCGAGGCGAAGATGCTTACGACCGGTACCTACTATTCGCGCGAGAAGGTAGAGGAGCTGATGGCGCTCCCCTGGACCGACGCGGCGTTGAGCGACGGCCGCCACCCCGGGGGCACGGCGACGGAGAACATGGGTTCGAGCAATCAGTGGCATCGCTACTACAACGTCACCACGTTGGTGGGGGCGTTGAGCGATTTGAAACGTGTCACCGTGACCGTCACGTGGCAAATGCAGGGAAGCGACACCACGACGACAACTACCTATTTCAGGAGATGAATATGACCGCGCCGACGCCGTCCCTGCGCCCTCGGGGAGTTCCAGCACCGAAAGACCGAGGCTTCACGCTGACCGAAACCCTCGTGACGATCATCATCCTCGCCATCGTCACGGGTGCGCTCATCACGATCATCATGGGGGCAATGCGCAGCAAGACGACCACGACGAACGAAATCGAATCCGCCCAGGTTGCGACGGCGGCGATGGATTGGATCGCGGACGACCTGCGGAGCGCCGGCTACGAGGCCGACCTGGCCTACCCATCCGCGCCTCAGCCCGGGATCGCGTACATCGACAGCACGCAGGTGCTCATCTGCTCGAACAAGGACCCGTATCCGGACACGACCCAAGTGAAGCGCGGGGAGCCGCAAGCCTACCAGCCCTCCGGTAACCCTCGCCCCGGGCCGCTCAACGGAACAAGCTGGGAGCCCCCCGTCAAATATAGGACCGGCGCCGAGGTCACGCGGTACACGCTCGACGTCAATGACGACGGCGTGATCAACGCGGCCGACCTCGCCATGACGATCTCATCCGACGCCAGGCGCACCAAGAATCCGAACGACTACGTTCTGGTACGGCAGGTGTACGGCGATTCGACCGGCGGTGTCCTGGGCAACAACGGTGGGTCTCCTGAGAAGCTCGCGATGGTCCGCGCTCCGGGCGCCGGCGTGCCCGCCATTTTCACCGTCTACTTCAAGGGCAGCGCCACGCCGTGGGATTGGGCCGGCGGCCCGGTTCCGTCGACGCGGCTCGGAGAGATCGACCGCGTTCTCGTGCAGGTCACGACGGAGAGCCCCGAGCCGAATCAGCAGCAGCGCTACGCGCGGACGACGCTTCGTACCCAAGTTCAAGTGGGCCGTAACAAGCCGTCGTTCCTCGTGAACACCTACGCCGTGGACGGTTATGTCTATTGGGACAAGAACAAGGATCACGTGAAGAACGGGACCGACGTGGGAATCGACAACGTGGCGGTCCGCCTGGGTCAGGTCTACAGCACGGTCACGAACGCGGCCGGCTACTTCTTGCTGCGCGCACCCGCCGGTACGTACTCGCTGAAACACACCCCCGCCTCGGCCTTCGGGAACTTCAATGTTCCCGACAGCTTCGTGGTCACGATCGGGCCGGCTGTCACGCGCTCATTCGCGGACACCGCTCTGGCCGGCGGCTATGTGGTCAGCAAGGTGTTCAAGGACCTGAACAGCAACCAAGTCAAGGATGGTGCCGAGGTCGGTCTTTCCGGGCTCGAGGTCACCGTGAGCGGAGGCAGCCCGGTGGCGGTCACGGACGCGAACGGCGTGGCCCGCCAGTTCGTCAAGAGCGGCGCGTTCACGGCGACGCTGACTGTCCCGGACAGCTTGACCTGCACCACGACGAACCCGTACTCGGGGACGATGCTTCCGGGCGACTCCGTCATCGTGAACTTCGCCCTGACGGATACGCCGCCCGGGTACGTCAACGGCAAGGTGTACCGCGACGACAATCGGAACGGAACCGCCGACGCCGGCGAGCCCGGGATCCAGAACGTGTACGTGAACGTGGTGTCGGGAGGCGGCTCGGTCACGCAGGGGTACGCCTATACCGACGCGAGCGGCAACTACTCCATCACCGTGCCCTCCAACAACCCGCCGGGCACCAACCCCTACTACGTCACGGTCATCCCGCCGCCTGGGTTCTTCTCGTCGAGCGCGACCTCATTGGGGCCATTGCTCGTCAATGCCGGGCAGACGCTGAGCGGGAAGAATTTCGGTATGGCCGCCTACCAGATCATCTCGCTCGATGCGAGCCGCGTGCTGAGCCTCGCGAGCGTCGATCTTCAAGAGCACGACTGGACCGGGACGAACACCGCCACGGCGCACGGCGACGCCGACCTTGTGCTCGGAGCTGACGCCGGTGGGACGGACAACATATCCGTATGGTTCAACCAGTACAACTCGACGCCGCTCTACAGCGCCTCTCCCATTACTCCGACCGGATACACGCGGAACGCCCCGCAATCCGTGATCGCGATGGCGATTGACACGCTGGACACGAACGCGCCCAGCTCGCGGCCGGACCTCGTCACCGGAACCAAGGCCGGAGCCACCGGGAACTTCTTCGTGTGGTTCAATCAGAATACAAGCGGGAACGAAGGCTTCTTCCCGCCGACGTTCAGCACGGGCCAAAACTACTGGACCCAGGACGTCGGCGATGTGACCTCCGTGCTTACGATGGATTGCGCAGGAGGAGCCCATCCCGACATCATCGTCGGCACCCGGTCCACGATCTCGGGCCGCGGCTCGATCGAGGTCTGGCAAAACAGCGAGGCCGCGACCCCCACGTTCACCCGCCAGGAAATCTATCCCACGGCCGGGTCGATCCCCTTGAACACCCTGGGGGAGGTTGCCGCAATGCAGCTCGCGGACGTGGACAACGACGGCCGCAGGGACCTCGTCGTAGCGACCAAGACCGGGAACTGGACCGGCGAGCTCTTGGTCTTCCGGAATATAGGCAATACGAACGGCAACCGGTTCACGTGCGTCTTCGACGAGCCGCTCGGGAATAACGAGGCCGCGACGTCGGTGGCTTGTGTCGATGTGAACCGCGACGGGAAGATCGACATCGTGGTCGGCACGCAGACCGGCACCAATTCGGGCGACCTCATCTACTTCCGAAACGATACCGTCGGTTCGAGCGTCGACTTCTTCACCAGGAAGACGATCGCCGCGCCGGGCATCGTCACCGCCCTCACCGCGGGCGATTTCGGCGGCACATCGTATAACGACCTCGCGATGGGCTGGCGTCAGGACGAAAACGGCTACGGGGGCGGCGTGCTCATCTACCCCTTGGACGTCGGTACCCTGACCAACAACGGCTCCGATCCTTCCGCCGGCGCGATCAAGAATTTCGTCGCGGCGCTTGCGAAGAACAACTTCAACTACGGCGTGAATCCGGTAACGCCTTCGCCCCCCTACCTGACCGATTTCGCGGCAGGCGTCAAGACGGGCGCGACGACCGGTGCTCTCATAGTCTTCATTCGCTAGGAGGACGGCATGTTCGGCTCCATGCGGCAAACTTCAGACGAACGCGGTGCCGCCCTGGTCATCGCGTTGATGGTGCTCCTCGTGCTGGTCACCGTTTCGGCGGCGCTGGTGACGACATCGATCGTGAACACGCGCCTCTCGGGGGCCGACCAGCAGCGGGCGAAGGCGCTCGACATTGCCGAGGCGGGAGTCGCCGAGGCGGTGGCGCGGATCAAATCCGGCGAGGTTCCCACCAACAACAATCCGAAGATGGTCACGAAGATCTTCCTGGTCAACGGCGGAAGCGTGCCGGTCCTCGGCACCGACTCGACCGGGCTGGCCACCGCCCAACCCGGCGGCAACTGGCTCAATTACAGCACCCAGACACGCACCGCCAACACGCTCACCGTCCAGTACAAGACGGATGGCGCGCGATCGTCGATCTACAAGTACGACGTGAACAAGAGCTTCCCGATCAATACGTTGACCGGGATGCCGATCTACGAGGTCACCTCGACCGGCATCGCGGGACAGGCCAAGCGCACCCTCCAAGTCGACATCGTGTCGCAGCCGTTCAACCTGAACATCAAGGGCGCGCTTGCCAGCAACGTCGGGGTGAAGTTCACGGGAAACGCCTGGGCCTGCGGGTATAACCACCGCGTCGAAACCCCCGCCAACACGGGGGACAACGGCCGCGCGGGTGTCGGCGGCTGCAACGAGAACCCCGCGCTGCAGCACTGGGAGGTCGGATCGAACGATCTGACCGGAATCTGGTCGGGAGGCAACGTCAACAGCGGTGGAGGCGCCAACCGTGACGGTAACCCGCCGGAGCAGAGCGCTCAGCCGGGTTTCTACACCGGACCGTGGGATGCCCTGGGCTTGTCGCAGGCCCAGTTCTTCACGCTGACCGGACCGGCGCAGAGCAGCGTCCCGGGCAACCTGAACGCCAACACCTACCTCGACAATGACGGCGTCACCCAGAACGCTTCGGGCAACTTCACCGTGAACGGGACGGGATCCGGTCTCCTCTACGTCGACGGCGACTTGACGATGAACAATACATTCACGTGGCGCGGCCTCATCTACGTGGAAGGCGACGTGAAGCTGAACGGTAGCGCGTGGGTCCTCGGCTCCCTGATCGTCAAGGGGCAGACCGAAACCAAGTTCAACGGTGGCGCCACCATTCTGTATAGCTACGACGCCATTTCGCAGTACGTCTCCAAGTACGGCGGCAGCATTTCGAACCTGTCGTGGCGGGAGTTGCCGTAGCCTGATGACGAGCCGGCATCGCGGCTGAGAGTCGGACGCCCGCGCAGAGCATCGTGCGGGCGTCTTTCATTCTTGGCGGCCGGTCAGTCCGCCTGCGCTACGACCTCGACGCGCACGCGGGCCAGGCCCTGTCGGACGAAGCGAAGCTCTTGGGCCGCGGCGTAAGAGACGTCGATCAGGCGATTCTTGGCCCATGGGCCACGATCGTTGATGCGGAGGACCACGCTCCGCCCGTTCGCCAGGTTGGTCACCCGGACCCGGGTCCCGAGCGGGAGGAACCGGTGAGCGGCGGTCAGGGCGTTTTCATCGTAGGTTTCCCCGTACGCCGTCGCGCGCCCATGAAATCGGTGCGCGTAAAAGGATGCGTATCCGACCTTCGCGTCGGTATCCGCGCGGTGCGCGCGCTGGGCGGAGGCCCCGCAGCCGGTCAGCGTGACTGGAAGCAGACAGACAAGAATCGCGATTGTTCGAATGCTGGGACGGGCCATGAAGGGATTATCGGCCACAGCCCGCCATTGCATCGGCCCGAAATCGCGCCTTCGTAGCCACCGCCTCGGGTGCCGCTTGCCATGTCGGAGGCGCAGTCGGATAATCCCGACCTGAGCCCCACCCATTGAGTTCCTTTGAGTTCCTTGTCCCCAGAGGAGGCTCCGCGATGATCGCTCTCTCGACCCTTTCCCGCGCCGGGGCTGCCGCCGCCCCACTCCTGATCGCGGGGATCCTCCTGGCGGTCCCGAGCAACACCCACGAGCGCTCCGACGCCAAGGCGGCGCCTGCCGCGCGGCTTGCCGTGGCGCCGGCCGCAGCGATCGGTAGAGCCGCGCCCGCGAGAGGGCACGCGCCCCATGCCCACGCGCCCCTGGAACGCCCTGCCACAGCCGGGATGGTGGTCGGTATCGATCCGGAAACGGGAGAGCTGGGGATGCCCACTCCCGAGCAATTGAAAGCGCTCTCCGACTCGCCGCAGTATGAAGTCGACCATTCAACCGCGGGACTGTTGGATGTTCATCACGCGGACGGCTCGGTCAGCGTCGATCTCCAGGGCCGGTTCCAGGAGTACGCGACGGTTCGCGTCGGCCCCGACGGAAAGCTGATATTCCGGTGCGTCGACGGCGAGGAGAATGCCAAGCGCGCCGTCAAGAGCTCGGCCCCCGCGCCTGCCGCTCCGGCGCTGGAAGAGAGGTGAGCGCGATGGCCCGCCGAATCTTCCCGAACGCGATCGCGCCACCCTCAGTCTTGGCCGTCCTGACCTTGCTTGGCGCCCTCCTGCCGAATGGTCCCCTTGCTCCGCCCGCCGCCTCCGCCGCGACCATCACGATCGTGAATGCCGACGGCGCCGGCGAGGGTTTCAACGACACTACGCCCGCGACGCCCGTCGGGGGAAATCCCGGCACCACCGTCGGCGCGCAGCGTCTCTATGTGTTCCAGACGGCGGCGGGGATCTGGGCGAGCATTCTTCGGAGCAACGTCGAGATCCGGGTGAGCGCACAGTTCGGCCCGCTGACGCCCTGCGACGCGTCGAGCGGCGTGCTGGGAAGCGCCGGCCCCACCACCGTACATCGCGATTTCCCGGGGGCGCTCATCGCCGGGGCCTGGTATCACCAGGCCTTGGCGAACAAGCTGACCGGCTCCGATCTCGACCCACAGGCCGACATCAATGCCAATTTCAACTCGAGCGTCGGGACGTCGACCTGCCTCACCCCAGGCTGGTACTACGGCATCGACGGGAACGAAGGGACGCAAATCGAGCTGCTACCCGTCGTGCTCCATGAGATCGGCCACGGGCTGGGATTCAGCACCACGACCAATGGGCAGACGGGCCTCTACCTGAACAGCTTCCCGCACGTCTGGGACTTCTTCCTCTTCAACCCGGCCACCGGGCTTCACTGGAACCAGATGAACCAGGCGCAGCGGGCCGCGTCCGCCACGAGCTGCGGAAACCTGGTCTGGGATGGCGCCGCCACGACGGCCGGAGCCGCGCGGCTCCTGGGGCCGAAACCAACCCTGCACGTGAACAGTCCCGCCGCGGCCGTGGGCGACTACGATGTCGGCACGGCCTCGTTCGGGCCGCCCTTGAGCTCGAACGGGGTGACCGGGGACGTCGTGCTGGCGAACGACGGCACGGGCGTTCTGACGAACGCCTGTGAGCCGCTCATCAACGTCGTGGCCGGCAAGATCGTGCTCCTCGATCGCGGCGGCTGCACGTTCGTGGTCAAGGTCAAGAATGCCCAGAATGCCGGAGCGATCGGCGTCATCGTCGCGGACAGCGTCGCCGGCTGCCCGCCGGCCGGGCTGGGTGGGAGCGATCCGACGATCACGATCCCCTCGGTGCGGATCAGCCAGTCCGACGGGGTGTTGCTCAAGGCGAACCTGACCGGCATGAACGCCACGCTGATCCAGGATCCGACGAAGAAAGCGGGCACGCATGTGTCGGGGCGAGTCAAGATGTACGCGCCGCTCCCGTACGCCGCGGGCTCATCGGTATCCCACTGGGATGTCTCCGCCGAGCCGAACCTGCTCATGGAGCCGGCGATCAACACCTCGCTCTCGTCCGACCCGGACCTCACGGTGCAGCTCTTCGCCGACATCGGATGGCTGGGAACATCAGGGGTTCAAGTCGTCGACGGCTCGGGCGGCCCGCTCCAATTCTCGTTGGGGCAGAGCATGCCGAATCCCGGCGCCGATCTCACGAGCGTGCGCTTCGTGGTTCCTTCCCGCGGCAGGGTCGTGATGCGCCTCTTCGACGTGAGCGGCCGTCTCGTAAGGACCGCCGTGGATGAGACGCTGGGCCCGGGCGCTTACTCCGCGCCAATCCCCACCGCCGGTTTGGCCGGCGGCGTCTACTTCTACCGCCTCGAGGCCGGCGGGATGAGCCTCTCGCGAAGGCTCGCGGTGTTGCCGTAGAGAGGGCCCGGCGGCATTGCCCGCGCGCCGGGCCCCTCCCGGGAATGGCGCAGAAGGTCAGTCCAAAAGTCCGACGCTAGTGGAGTATCGTCACCTTGGACACGTCCAGTTCCGCCGCCACCTCGGTTTTGACGAAGTAGATTCCGGCCGCTGCTCGCGCGCCCCGTAGGTCGCGGCCGTCCCACCCAACCGTGTGCTCGCCGCCCGCCTCGACGCCGTTCCGCAACTCGGCCACGCGGCGGCCGCTCACTGAATAGATCGTGATGCGAACGCTCGCGCCTTCCACCGGAACTCGATAGTCCAAGAGAAATTCGCCGGCCGCGCTTCCATTCCCGCGGATGGAGGCGAGGTCGCGGATCCCGCCGCGTCCGACCCGGACGCAGTCGGCGCCGGTGACGCGCGCGCCGCCGATTGTCGTGCCGGTGAGCGTGAGGACCGCGTTAGGTCCGGTGCCCGGTGCCTGCAACGTCGCGGCAAGGGCCGGGACATCGAACCAGAAGACCCGATCGAGGAAACCGTCCGGGGGAAGGGTGTTGCAGCGACATTCTTCGGCCCCGCTTGGGTTCGCCGCCGCGACGTCCTTTGTCGTGATAGCCCCGCGGACCGGCGCGATGCCATTGAGCCGAATCGAGCCCGGATCCACGCGGGCAGGGTCGAATCCGTCGCCACCTAACAGAGCGACCGGGAGCTTCCCTCGCGAGGCGAGGTTGAGATCGTTGAGGCATTCTCCAGGCCGGACGTCGACATAGACCGCGATCACCGGGGCCGGAAGCGCGTAGACCCACGCGTACCCATTCGAGATGAGCTCCTCGCCCGGGATGGGCGCGAAGTAGCTCGGATAGAACGGCGCCGCGATCAACACATCGGCGCGGCCGTCTCCGTTCACGTCCCCGGCCGAAGCCACGGACGTACCGGTGGAGTAGATCTCCCAGGCGGGTGGGGCGAGGTCGAACAGGATCGAGCCGGTGCGGCCCGAATAGACGTAGGCGGCGCCGTAGTACGAGTACGGGTTGCTAGGGGGTTTCGCGAGCGGCGCACCCACGATGAAATCGTCCCGGCCGTCTCCATCGACGTCGCCCGCGCCGGCCACGGACGCCCCGAAGCGGTCATAGGACGACACCCCTCCGAGCCGGTAGATCGCCGCACCGGTCGCGCCGGAAAAGACCTTCACCATCCCCTGTTGAACCCCGATCCCGAGCGTGCCCTCGACGGCGCCCGCGATGAAATCCGGGATGCCGTCCCCGTCGATGTCGCCCGCTCCGTTCACGGACCAGCCGAGGCGATCGGACGGGGCTTCGCCACGGATCCGGTAGATCTCCGCCCCGGTCGCCCCGGAGCAGACGATGACCGTCCCGTTGTGGCTCCCGCCGAAGGGCCCGGGCGCTCCGACGACAATGTCGGACGCTCCATCCCGGTCTAGGTCGCCAGTGCCCGCCACCGAGAGGCCGAAGTGCTCTTCCACCTCGTTGCCGTCGATGCGGCGGATGAGCGACCCATCCGCGCCACTAAAAATCTGGATCGCGCCGGCCTCCGCCAAGGAGCCGATCGTGACGAATGCCGTTCCGACCACGATGTCGCCTTCCCCGTCACCGTTGACGTCGCCGATTCCGGCAAACGCGCGGCCGAAATCCTTCATCGGATCGGATCCGAGGATCTCGTAGAGAGGAAGACCGGTCCTTCCTGAATAGACCTTGATCGAGCCCTGCTCGGTCGGATTGAAGAACGCCACGTTGACGTCCACGATCGCGGCAGACGCGCCGATGCCGAAGTCCGGCGTGCCGTCGCCGTTCACGTCACCCAGACCGCGCACCCACCCGCGGTACTCGGTTCCGGTCTGCCCTTCGATTCGGTAGAGAGCCTCGCCGGTGGCGCCCGAATAGACGACGACGTAGCCCGCGAAGCCTCCGGTCGCGGTATTCCCGTACGGGGTGCCGACCGCGAAGTCGGCGTGCCCGTCGCCGTTCAGATCTCCGAGACCGGCGATGGATTGCGAGAAGAAATCAAAACTGCCGTCGCCTTCCTTCTCGTAGAGCTGCGTGGGATCGGCGGCGCGTGCGGCGGGGACGAGCACGGTGCAGAGGAAGAAGACAAGGACACCTCGGTTGATGAGAGACATGAATCGCACCTCTGGATTCCCGGCATGTCTCAAATGGTCCGGACGAGCGTCGATCGTAAGGGGACCGGGGAGACCAACCGGCGGTGCGCGAGGTGCCGAGGCAATTGATGTCGATGGAGCGGGGTGGGGGATTGAAGCTCAGGCGGGGACCTTCAACCACGGAGTATACCACGCTTCGGATCGTCCCGCAAGCGCGCGCTCCTCTACCGCCTCCGGAAGGCTATGACCGCCGCCGAGCGAGAGAAAGAGATCGGTGCGGCCAAGGTTGCCCTCCGTCTCGATCCGTCCTCTCGCCACGGCCAGCGCGCCAAGCACCACGAGGCAAAGCAAAAGTCTGCTCAAATCGGATCGGACCCCGCTCACGCAGGATTCGAGATCGTCATCTTGAATCCGTCGGGGTCCGTCACCGTGAATCCGATCGGTCCCCAGGGAAGAGGTCCGGGCCCATCGTTCAGGGTGATCCCCGCCGTCTTCGCCTGCTTCGCGAGCGCCGCGATATCCTGATCGGTCTCGAGGTAAAAGCGCATTCCCACGCCTTTCACCCGGTCGCGGCCCTTCCCAAAATCGTCCTGCGAGATCCCCAGGCCTACCCCTCCAGCCTCGATAATGACGCCCCGGAGCACGCCTCCGTCCTTCATCTCCTCCTTGATCGAAAATCCTAACCCGTCCTTGTAGAACTGAATGCTCTTCTTGAGGTCATTCACGGTCAATGCTGGAAAGAGACTGCGAGCCTGGAGTGTCGTGGCCATGGGACTCTCCTTGTTGGGGTCAACGTATGGAACCGCCTTCCCCAATTGTACCCCGACGCTGGGCCTTCATTGTGAAGCGGCTCTGGGAGCGGAAAACCTGACAGAGAATGCGGGGTTTGACCTACGCGGTCCAGTCCCGCGCCTGAGCGTCCCTGGGAGTACAGCAGCGGACGCGGGGCGCCCTGGGGAATTCGGTCCCAAACCCGGCTTCTTGCCGGCTGGCAAGGGCAAGGGCCGGAATCGCTTGGACACTCACCCCGGCCCGTGCGTTCGGGCCCGCGGACGCAGGATGGCACTTGTTATGCGACCACATGATGTTGCGGGGAGGCGTCCGACCCTATGTAGGATGCGCAGGAACCGTTCAACGTTGGCTTGCCGCTCAAAGCCATTCGCACACAAGGAGGGGCTCAGATCATGCGTAAACCTGTTGTCATCGCTTTGGCCCTCATCAGCCTGGTGTTCGTAGGCACCACGGGGGCGTTTTATTCGAAGTACAAGAAATCCGTCGAGAGCTACACCCAATTAAAGTCCGAAGATGAAAGCACGCGGAGTCGTTACGGAGCGGCTCTCACCGAGATCGCGACGATCCAGGACAGCCTGAACGCCATCGTTCTCGGCGAGAATGGGTTACGTGGTGTCGCGGCCCAGAGCCAGGCCGAAGTGCAGGTTCCCCCCACGGTCCACGACCAGGTGCTCGAGCGCATCGCGATGCTCAAGGGCGCGATCGAGCGCACCAAGGACCGTATCCAGATGCTGGATTCCCGACTGAAGAAGAACGGGATCAAGATCGCAGGGCTGGAGAAGATGGTGGCCGGTCTCCGGAGCTCGGTGGCCGAGAAGGAAGAGCGCATCGCCCAGCTCAGCACGCAGGTGGACGGTTTGCAGACCCAAGTGACGGGACTTTCCGCCACGGTCGAGCAGAAGACGCAGGAAGTCACGGACAAGCAGCATGAGCTCGCCACGGTCTTCTACACCATTGGGACGAAGAAAGAGCTGACCAAGTCAGGAATCGTGGAGTCGAAGGGCGGCGTCCTCGGGCTCGGAAAGACCCTCAAGCCCTCGGGCACGCTCAACGAAGCCGCCTTCACCCCCCTGGACACGGACCAGGAGAACGTGATCCGCATCCCTTCCGAGAAGGTCCAAGTTTTGAGCGCCCAGCCGGTCTCGAGCTACGTCCTGGCGCAGGTCGGAAAGGACATGGTGGAGCTCCGCATCGTCGACCCGAAGGAGTTCCGGAAGATCAAGCAGGTCGTGATCCTGACCACGTAGGTCGGATCGCACCGCAAGAACAGGCGCCCCAGGAGATCATGAACTCCTGGGGCGCCTTTTTGCATCCGCCGGCGTTCGTGCTTCGCTCGGCCTGAACCGCTACTTCGTGAGCGGGAAGCTCAGGCCGGCCGTGATCATAACGTCGTGCTGCGTCGGCTCGACGAGTCCGGTTGTCGTAGCCGTAAGCTCAGCGCCTTGCTGGCGGATTCGATCCACCATCTCCATGGAGAGGTGAAGCCGATCGGAAAGGGCCGCGCCGAAGCTCAAGCCCACGACCCCGGTCAGCTTACCCTTGAACTCACCCGCATCGGTCCTCTTCGCGAAATCGAAGAGCCCGATCTTCTGAGTCGTGTACCCGATTCCCCCCAGAATGCCGATGTTGCCCTGATCTCCACCTGCAATCCGCACCTTCCCGCGCAGATCTGCCAAGAGCAGCGTCGAGGCCAGCTCGATGGAGGTGGTGCCCACGACCTCGATCGTGCCGCTGCCGGCTCCGGCGACCAGCTCCGCCCCGAATCGCTTCCCGAACGATGCGCCCACGCCGAGCCCGTACACCGTGTGTGTCCGATTGCGAATGAGCGCGGTGCTCCCACTCGTGACCATCAGCAGCGTCTTCGTCGGGACCGAAGCGCCGACAAATGGGGTGACGTCACACGCAGCGTCGGCCGCTTGAAGGGGGATGAAGAGCAGGGCTGCGGCGACCGCCAAAATCACGAGACCGCGTAGCATTCGTGCCTCCTCAAGATGGGTGTTGGTCGTAATGCGCGCATGAAACAGAGGCGGGAATGTACGCGATTCATTCGCGGGGGTCGAGTCCGATGTGAGGGTCGGGTCCCGGGCCGCAAGGATTGAGTTCGCGCGAGCCCACACCAGCCCTGGGAGCAATCGCCGCCGCCCCATGAATCGGGGCGGCGTAGGAAGTCACCAGGGCTCGTCGCCCGACGGCCCGTAGATCGATGGCACCTTCCCGCCGACCATGCGCAGGTAGACGGAGAGCTGGCCGCGGTGGTGAACCAGCGCGTGGAGGAAATACCAGAGCACATCTCCCCGGCGATGCTCCTCCATCCGGTCCTTCGCGACCGGCACGCGGACGGTCCCGTTCAGGGCTTCATCCGGTATCGCCCGCAGCTTCCGAACGAACTCGGTGTGCGCCTTCTCGTAGGCGGCAACCAGCTCCTGCCATGTCTTCGGAATCGGCGGCGGCCCGGTCATTTTCATCTCGTCGGCCATGACCTCGTCCGGATCGAGCTGCACGCAGGCCATCATCCAGGCCGTTTCCATCGCCGTCATCGACGTGTCGTGCGGCCTGAATGACGCCTTCGCTGGCGGGTACGCTTTCAGGACCCGCATCGTGGTCGGGTGCTCGAGCTCCTGATGTGCGATATGGATTTCCTTCTCGGTGACAGCCTGCACCTGCGTGGCCACGACGGAACTCCTCTCTGTTAGCGGACTCCAGCCTTTTCGCCCTGCTCGTAGGCTTCCTTCAGAGTCTTGATATCCAGCTTCTTCATCTTGAGGACGGCCGCCATCACTCTCTCAGCCCCACTCGCATCCTTCATCCACTCGTCCAAGGCGGCCGGAACGACTTGCCACGATAGGCCGTACTTGTCCTTGAGCCAGCCGCACGGTCCCTCCTGGCCGCCGTCGGAGAGTTTCTCCCAGAACTCGTCGATCTCTTTCTGGTTCTCGCAGCTCACCATGAACGAGAACGCCTCCGAGAACTTGAAATGCGGACCACCGTTCAGCGCCATGTATTCCTGGCCGTTGAGCTGGAATGTCACCGTCATCACCGATCCCTTCGGCCTTCCGGCGGCCGCGGCCCCCGAGTCCCCATAGCGGGCGATGGTCCCGATCTTGGAGTTCTTGAAAATGGACGTGTAGAAACGGGCTGCTTCTTCGGCTTGGTTGTCGAACCACAGGAACGGCCTGATTGCCTTCATTGCGCTGCCCTCCTTGCGATGCCCTTGGTTAACTCCCAACGCGGCCGGACGTCGCCCTCGAGGGACAGACTCCGGTCAACTAGCAGAACCGATGCCACTCTGGCCATGGCCCATGCGATATTTCTCAATTCATTGCGGGCTCAATGGTTGATCATGTGGTGTGCTCCATGGCCAGCACGACGCGCACTCGGACGACTGTCCACATAGGAGCATGTCGCGGCCTTCCTGTGCTCCCTGGGGCGCTCACTCCCTGGGCGCGATGATGCCGCGGATTGCACGGGAACCCTCCATGGGCAGGTATGTAAGTCGCTGACGGAGCGCTGATTTGACACGAGATCGCGAATGGCCCCGGGATTGCTACAAAGCGTATGAATCGCGTCTTCTCAATGTTTCGGGTCTCCACTCCACCTGATAATACGAGCCGTTCTATGGAATCTCTAATCCGCATGTCGGTTCTCTTCAAGCGGCTCCGCCTGGTGGCCCTCCTTGGTGCCTTGCTCGTGCCGGGTATTGCCTAGGCGGGGACTTCGCCACGGTCGCTGCCGGTGTCGGCGCTGCCCAGGCCGGCGACACGGTCACCGTGCGGGCCGGGACCTACAACGAAGCCGTCACGTTCGGCCGCAGCGGGTCGGCAGCCGCCGGTTTCATCACCCTGCGCGGCGAGTCCGGGGCCATTCTCGACGGCACCGGAAAATCCGGACAGGGCATCACCATCAGCAGCAAGAATTACATTCGAGTCATCGGCATGACGGTGCAGACCTTCCTGGCGGGCAACACGCCGATGGGAATCAGCGTGGATGGAAGCTCGAGTTTCATCGAGCTCCGCAACAATCTCGTCCACAACATCGAAAGCCCCAACGGAAACGCCCACGGCATCGCCTTTTACGGCACCGCCGCCACCCCGATCACCAACATCGTCGTGGAAGCCAACGAGATCCGGAACTGCAAGCTCGGCCAAAGCGAATCCCTGGTGCTGAACGGCAACGTCGACGGGTTCAGAGTGGCGGGGAACATCGTCCACGACAATGACAACATCGGGATCGACTTCATCGGCTTTGAAGCCACGGGCCCGGCCGGCCAAGACCAGGCCCGGAACGGCATCTGCGTTGACAACGTGGTCTACAACATCAGCTCCGCCTCAAACCCAACGTACGGGGGAGACCGGTCC